>DASVSK010000456.1:0-4808 GCA_036388135.1 Pyrinomonadaceae bacterium
CGTTGGCGCGCCAGGATTTCCCGGCCTCCATCGCCTGCCCCGCGCCCCACGAGAGGTACGCCTCGGGCCCCTGCGGGCCGCTTGCCGTCTCCTGAGCCCGCGCGCCGGGCGAAAAAATACAGACCGACAGAATGCACAGCAACACTCGCACGGGTGATTTCATTGTGTGTTCACCTTCCGAAGTTCGTGAGTGAGGCCGCTCTGTGAAGTGAGGGCGGCCGCGTGAAGTTAAAGGGTGTCTACGGGAAATAGATTGGTGCTTCTGAAGGCTTCAGGCCAGCCCGAGTCGGCTGACCTGAAGGACACCGGGCGGCCGCGTGATTGCACGCGCGCGCCGCCCGCGAGTTACGAGACGACGGTCTCCTCTTCCTCGATGAGGTAGGGCGTCGGCGACTTGGCCGGCGCGTCGGCGTCCTCGGCGAGGATGGCCTGGACGACGGGCAGGCTCAGGGAGCGCGCCTTCCGGATGCCGGGGACGGGCTTGCCCTTGGCGTAGACGGGGTGGCGGCCGTTCTCCTTGTACCACTCGGCGAGGTTCGCCGTCTTGTGCATGTTCTCGATGATCTGCCGCCAGCCCACGCCCGTGTTGTAGGCGCAGAAGGAGATTTCGCCCTCCTGCGTGCCGTAGGGGATGACGCACATCTCGGTGCGGCGGAAGTCGTAGTTGAAGAGGTCCTGGAACCACATGCCCTCGACGCAGAGGACGCGCCAGGTGTCCGCCGGGTCGTCCGACCGCTCGGCCTTCATGCGGTCGTTGCGGTCGGAGTTCGAGCTGGTCGAGGAGGGCTTGAAGAGGTTGATGATCTGCGAGACGGGGAAGCCCTCGGGCGCGCGCTCCGGCTGGAAGTTGCGCATGATAGCCATGGCGAGCTGCGCCATCGTCAGCTTCTTGCCGCGCGCCGTGTCGGTGATGACCGAGACGTCCTTCATGAACTGCTCGTAGTCGAAGAACTCGAAGAGCGACCTGAAATCGCCGGTGTGGCGGTTGACGACCGCGAGCGTGAAGATGCCGCAGTTAGGGTGGCAGTTACACGACGACCAGCCCCACGGCGCGTCCGCCCCCTGGAGCATGTCCATCACGGAGGTGAACGCCGAGTAGGACGAGAGCGGGAACCAGTCGCGCAAGGGCTTCATGCGCCCGCCGAGCTGCTTGTCGAGGTCTTCGGCCATGCCGGCGAGCGTGTAGCGCTGCTTCTCGCGCACCGCGTCGGGGACGTCCTCGTCGCGCCCGGTGAAGGAGACGGGCTGGAAGGCGATGGTCTGAACCTTGTCGATGTTCTTGGCGGCGAACTCGACGATCTGGCCGATGGCGTCGTCGTTGACGGTGTTGACGATGGTCGTGACCAGCGTCACCTTGATGCCGACCGACGCGAGGTTCTCGATGGCGCGCAGCTTGACGTCGAAGAGGTTGCCGACGCCGCGGTGCTTGTTCTTCTCCTCCGAGACGCCGTCGAACTGTAGGTAGACGCCGTGCTGCCCGGCCTCCTTGGCGGCCTTGCAGAACTCGATGTCCTCGGCGTAGCGGATGCCGTTGGTGGCGGCCAGTATCCGGTAGAAGCCGACCTTCTTCGCGTAGGCGACCGCGTCGAGGAAGTAGGGCGAAAGCGTCGGCTCGCCGCCCGAGAAGAGGATGATGATCTGGCGGCGCGGCTTGAAGGAGATGGCGCGGTCGAGGATGGCCTTGGTGTCCTCGTAGGTCGGCTCGTGGACGTAGCCGACCTGGTTGGCGTCCATGAAGCACGGGTCGCACATCATGTTGCAGCGGTTCGTCAGGTCGACCGTGAGGACCGCGCCGCGGCCGAACTTGATGTCGGACGTCCCGTGCTTGTGGACGTGCGCGTCCTCGGCCGAGCGGAAGTCGCGGCCGAAGAAGAGCGACTCGATGCGTTCGAGAAAGCGCGCGTCGGTCGCCATCAGGTCTTTGAACTCGCCGTGCTTCGGGCAGGTCTTGGTCATGAAGACCTGGCCGCCCTCCTCGAAAATCTGCGCCTTGATCTCGCCGGGGTGCGTGTGCATCAGCGTTTCGAGCGGCGTCGCCCCCGAGATGACGCCCTCGCGCACCTCCTTGACGCAGCGCGGGCACAAGGAGTCGGTCTCGCGCGGGAAGCCGAGCGGGGGCGCGGTGCGCTCGTAGGACTTGAGCAGCGGCCCCGGGGCCCACGTCGGGCGCACGGCCTCGCCCTCGGGCAGGCGGCGGTTGACGGACTGGAACGCCTTCCACGCCACGTCCGACAGGCTCGACACCAGCTTCGACCTCTTCACGCCGCTGAAGCGGCTCTTCTCCGACTCGCCGCGGCGGAAATTATCGCTGAACAAGGCTCTTTCTCTCCTTCATCGGGGACGGCGCGCGGGGCGGGGGCGCGCGCGCTGATAAACGTCTGTAACCGCCCGAAGCACGGCCCGACGCCGAACACACGACGACGGGGCCTGCTCCCAAAAGTCGGTGCCATGATAAAGGCATCTGTGTGCAAACACAAGACGTTAGCCCCCAGGCAGTAGACGGTAGACGGTGGTGAGTGGCCGGTAGGGCTCCGCCCCGCGGAGGTTGAGGATGACAACCACGCGGCGCGAGCAATGAAAAGGTTTCTACTGACTACCGTCTACTGACTACCGTCTACCGTCTTTGTACTTTTGCCTTCTTCCGTCGTACCATCGGGCGCAGTCAACACTTCATCCCGCGCCCTTAACACTTATGGAAATACACCCCACGGCAGTCGTCAGCCCGCGCGCGGAGCTGGCGCGCGGCGTGCGCGTCGGGCCGTACGCCGTCATCGAGGACGAGGTCATCATCAAAGAGGGCTGCGAGATAGGCGCGCACGCCGTCGTCAAGCGGTTCACCTCGCTCGGCAGGCGCAACCGCGTCTACGAGCACGTCACCCTCGGCGGCGAGCCGCAGGACGTGAAGTTCAGGGGCGAGCCGAGCGCGCTCCTCATCGGCGACGACAACCTGATACGCGAGTACGTGACGATTCACAGGGCCAGCGGCGAGGGCGAGGCGACGCGCGTCGGCGACCGCAACTTCCTGATGGTCGGCGTCCACGTCGCGCACAACTGCGTGCTGGGCGACGACAACACGCTCGCCAACGGCGCGGCGCTCGCCGGGCACATTACGGTCGAAGACCACGTCTTCCTCTCGTCGAACGTCGGCGCGCACCAGTTCGTGCGCTTCGGGCGCTACGCGATGGTGGGCGGCAAGTCGAAGGTCGTGCAGGACGTCCTGCCGTACTTCACGACCGACGGCAACCCGCCGCGCGTGCGCGGCCTCAACACCATCGGCCTGCGCCGCGGCGGCTTCAGCCCCGAGTCGCGCGCGGCCTTGAAGCGCGCCTACCAGGTTCTCTTCCGCGCGCGCCTGCCGCTGAAGACCGCGCTCGGGGCGCTGGAGGCGTCGGGCGACGAGCACGTCACGCATCTCGCGCGCTTCATACGCGACACGCGCCGCGGCTTCACGCGCGAAGACCGCGAGACGAACGTCTCGACCGAGCGCGAGCTGCTCTTCAAAGTCTCGCGCTGAATCAAAGTCTGGAAAGTCCCGCGCCGATTTAGAGTCCGGCGCAGGAGCCGCAAAGTATCGCGCCGGCGCGCGCGCGGCGGCTTCCCCTTTTTTATGAGCAGAGAGGCACAGGGCAAGACCGTGGCGGAGCTGGCGGCGCTCGTCGGCGGGCGCGCCGTGGGCGACGGGGGCGCGACGGTGCTGCGCGTGGCGTCTCTGGAGTCGGCGGGCGAGGGCGACGTGGCGTTCGTCGAGGACGAGAAGCTCTTCGAGGCGGCGCGCGCCTGCCGCGCGTCGTGCTTGATCGTGCCGGAGGGGGGCGCGGCGCGACTCGGGGGCTTGAGGAGCGGCATCGAGGCGGCGCGGCCGAAGCTCGCCTTCGCGCTCGTCGCGGAGGCGCTGCACCCGCGGCGTAGGCGCGAGGCTTCGGTTCACGCGTCGGCCTCGGTGGCGCGGGACGCGGCGCTCGGCGAGGGCGTCCGGGTCGGGGCGGGGGCTTCGGTCGGCGCTGGGGCTTCGGTCGGCGCGGGCACGGAGATTATGGAAGGCGCGCGCCTCGGCGAGCGCGTGCGGGTGGGGGCCGATTGCGTGCTACACCCGAACGTGGTGCTCTACGACGGCGTGACGCTCGGCGACCGCGTCGTGCTGCACGCGGGCGTCGTCGTCGGCGCGGACGGGTTCGGGTACGTGCGCGACCCGTCGGGCGTCTATCACAAGTTCCCGCAGGTCGGCACGGTCGTCATCGAGGACGACGTCGAGGTGGGCGCGAACTCGTGCGTCGACCGCGGGGCTTTGGGGACGACGCGCATCGGGCGCGGCTCGAAGATAGACAACCTCGTGCAGGTCGGGCACAACGTCGAGATCGGCGAGCGCGTCGTCATCGCCGCGCAGACCGGCATCTCGGGCAGCACCGTCATCGAGTCGGACGCGGTCATCGGCGGGCAGGTCGGCTTCGGCGACCACGCGCGCGTGCTCTCGGGCGCGGTCATCGGCTCGCAGGCCGGCGTGCTGCCGGGCAAGATCGTGCGCCCCGGCGTCTGGTGGGGCACGCCCGTCCAGCCGCTCGAAGAGTACAAGCGGCTCAACGCGCTCTGGGGCCGCCTCCCCCGCATGCGCGAGGAGCTTAACGAGCTGAAGCGGCAGGTGAAAGAGCTGCTGGCGCGGTTCGACGGCGAAACTTGAGTTCCGCAAGCTTCCCGGCCTTCTTGCAGCGCGTGCTTCCTTTATTGCGGGGCGTGCTTCCTTCCTTGCAGCGCGTGCTGCGTCCCGGCAACGCCTACACAGTCTCCTGCAAAGCGTGCCTCCTTCGTTGCGG
>DASVSK010000457.1:0-3526 GCA_036388135.1 Pyrinomonadaceae bacterium
AGTAAGAAGGTGATTTACAGGAGAGGCGGAGAAGGATTGATGAACGAAACGAAGAAAGGCTTGATGGACGTCGCGCGATTCAGCGAAGTCGGAGGGGGCGAGGTAGAATGTCCGCGTCCGGCCGCCCGGCGACCATCTTCCGGCCGCGGGCAGACGGCTTAGGCACAATCAGGGGGAACCATACATGAACGACGACTTCGACGAGACCTCGGGGCCCGAGTTGACGGCCGACGAGGAGGCGCTGCTGAAGGAGATGCCGACGTTGACCGACGTCGGGCAGGCGCGACGCACGTTCCTGGGGCAGACGCTCTCGGGTAGCCTCGGCGCGTTCGCGCTGATGCTGCTGGAGAAGGAGCGTGCGCTCGCCGCGCTCGCCACCTCGCCCGGGGCGGTCTTTGCGCCGGCCCCGGCGCTGGAGAACCCCGTCAGGGTGGCCCTGAAGGTCAACGGCGCGGCGAAGAGCCTCGAAGTAGACTCGCGCATGGTGCTCTTAGACGCCCTGCGCGAGAGGCTGGAACTGACCGGGACGAAGAAGGGCTGCGACCAGGGGCAGTGCGGGGCCTGCACCGTGCTCGTCGACGGCCGGCGCGTGCTGTCGTGCCTGACGCTCGCCGCGCAGGTCGATGGCAGGGAGGTGACGACCGTCGAGGGCTTGGCGAAGGGCGACGAGCTGCACCCCGTGCAGGCGGCCTTCATCAAGTACGACGGCTTCCAGTGCGGCTACTGCACGCCGGGGCAGGTCTGCTCGGCCGTCGGGATGCTCGCGGAAGCGCGCCGTGGGGAAGTGAGCCACGTCACGGAGGACGTGACCGCTTCGACCACGCGGCTGACGGACGACGAGATACGCGAGCGGATGAGCGGCAACATCTGCCGCTGCGGCGCTTACCCGGGCATCGTCGCGGCCATCCGGGAAGTCCACTCGGGCCGGGAGTCGGCGCGGACGTGGGGCTTCGTCGAGGAGCAGGAACTGGCGCGGGTCAGGAAGGAGTGGGAAGCCGATGAGACCGTTTAAGTACGTGCGCGCGAGCGACCCGGCGGCCGCCGCAAGCGCGGTGGCGGCGAACCCGCGGGCCAGGTTCCTGGCGGGCGGGACCAACATCCTCGACCTGATGAAGGAGGACGTCGAGCGCCCCGAAGAGCTGGTCGACCTGACCCGGCTGAAGCTCGCCGAGATTAAGGCCGCGGGCGGCGGCGTCTCCATCGGCGCGCTGGCGAAGAACACGGACACCGCCAACCACCCGCTGATACGCAAGAACTACCCGCTGCTCACGCAGGCCATCGTGGCGGGCGCGTCGGGGCAGCTCCGCAACATGGCGACGAACGGCGGGAATCTGATGCAGCGGACGCGCTGCCAGTATTTCTACGACACGGCGATGCCGTGCAACAAGCGCGAGCCCGGCACGGGCTGCGGCGCGCTCGAAGGGTTGAACCGCATCCACGCCATCTTCGGCTGGAGCGACAAGTGCGTGGCGACCTACCCCGGCGACATGGCGAACGCGCTCTACGCGCTCGACGCCGTCGTGCGCGTGAAGGGCGCGGGCGGGCGCGAGCGCACCATTCCCGTTAACGACTTTCACCGCCTGCCGGGCGACACGCCGGAGAAAGACAACAACCTCGCGCACGGCGAACTCATCACGGCCATCGAGTTGCCGAAGTCGGGCTTCGCGAAGAACTCCTACTACCTGAAGGTGCGCGACCGGGCGTCTTACGCCTTCGCGCTCGTCGCGGTCGCCGCGGCGCTTGAGCTGGACGGCGGCCAAATCAGGCAGGCGCGCGTCGTGCTCGGCGGCGTGGCGCACAAGCCCTGGCGGAGCATGGAGGCGGAGGCCGCGCTCTCCGGAAAGCCCGCCTCGGAGGAGAGCTTCCGGCGGGCCGCCGAGGCGGCGCTCGCGGGCGCGAAGCCGCTGGCGCATAACGCGTACAAGGTCGAGCTGGGGAAGCGCGCGATCATCCGCGCGCTGATGCGTGCCAGCAGGCTGGCCTGACGGGCTTGGGTCGTGAACCCGGGGAGGGAATGTAATGGCAAGGTACATCGGGAAAGAGATGAGCCGCGTGGACGGCGTGGCGAAGGTGACGGGCAGGGCCAAGTACGCGGCGGAGTTCCGCGCGCCGAACCTCACCTACGGATTCATCGTGCTGGGGACGGTGGCGAAGGGCAGGATTAAGGAGATCGACACGCGGGAGGCCGAACGCGCGCCCGGCGTCGTCCGCGTCTTCACGCACCTGAACGCGCCGAAGCTCGGGCCGAAGGCGTCCACGGAGTACGCGCCGCCGCGGAACACAAGGGAGCAGGACAAGTCTTTCCGCGCGCTCCAGTCGGACAGGATTTACTTCAACATGCAGCCGGTGGCGCTCGTCGTCGCCGAGACCTACGAGCAGGCGCGCTACGCCGCGCGCTTAGTCCGTGTCTCCTACGACGCCGAGCGGCACGCGACCGACACGGAGGCCGTGCGCGGGAACGCGCGCGCGCCTTCGCAGGGGCAGCCGCCGAAGACTCGCGGCAACCCGGAAGAGGCGATGCGGAACGCGCCCGTGAAGGTGGAGGCCGAGTACCGCATCCCCGTCGAGCACCACAACCCGATGGAGCCGCACGCGGCCGTCGCCGCGTGGGAGGGCGATAGGCTGACCATCTTCGACAAGACGCAGGACGTCTACGGCGTGCGCGCGCACCTCGCGTCGAGCTTCGGGGTGCCGGAGGAGGGCGTGCAGGTCGTCTCGCCATACGT
Source organism: Pyrinomonadaceae bacterium (assembly GCA_036388135.1). Classification (GTDB taxonomy): domain Bacteria; phylum Acidobacteriota; class Blastocatellia; order Pyrinomonadales; family Pyrinomonadaceae; genus QHXN01. Next base: position 2,727 of record DASVSK010000457.1, read on the forward strand.
CGGCGGGGCCTTCGGGGCCAGCCTCAGGCCGAACTACTACCCGGCGCTGACGGCGATGGCGGCGCGCGAGCTGAAGCGCCCGGTCAAGGTCGTCTACACGCGCACGCAGATGTACACGGGGCACGGCTACCGCCCACACACGATTCAGAAGATCGCGCTTGGGGCCGACAGGTCGGGGAAGCTCACGGCGATGATCCACACGGCCGTCCACAACACCTCGGCCTTCGAGGAGTTCAACGATAACACGACCGGGTTCACGCGACAGGTCTACGCCTGCCCGAACCTCTTCGCGCCGACGATGACCGCCGCCACGGACCTCCCGACGCCGACGTGGATGCGCGCGCCGGGCGCGGTGAGCGGCATGTTCGCGCTCGAATGCGCGATGGACGAGCTGGCCTACGCCCTCAAGATCGACCCGCTTGAGCTGCGCCTCATCAACTACGCCGAGACCGACCCCGAGAGCGGGCGGCCGTTTTCGAGCAAGGCGCTCAGGGAGTGCTACCGGCTCGGGTCGGAGAAGTTCGGGTGGAAGGCGCGCAAGATGGAGCCGCGCTCGATGCGCGACGGCCGCCTACTCGTCGGCTGGGGGACGGCCACCGGCGTCTGGGGTGCGTTCCAGCGGCCGGCCATCGCCAGAATCACTTACCGCATCGACGGCACGGCGCACGTCACCAGCGCGACGAGCGACATCGGCCCCGGCACCTACACGATGGCGACAATGATCGCCGCGGAGTATCTGGGCCTCACGCCCGAGCGCGTGAAGTTTGAGCTCGGCGACACGAATCTCCCGCGCGCCCCTT
>DASVSK010000458.1:0-8053 GCA_036388135.1 Pyrinomonadaceae bacterium
GCGCGCGCCGCCGAGCGCGCCGCCACGGCCGAGCAGTTCAGCGAGCGCGTCGTGGCGAGCCTGCCCTCGGGGCTCGTCGCCTTCAACTCCGAGGGGCGCGCGACGGTCGTCAACGCGCCCGCGCGCGCGCTGCTCGGCATCGCCGACCGCGGCGGCGTGGAGGACTTCCGCACGCTGCTCTCGCGCGCGCCCGAGCTGGTCGAGCTGGTCGGCCGCTGCCTTGAGACCGGCGAGCTGTACCGGCGCGAGGAGGTGACGGCGAACGCCGCGGCGGGACGCCCGCGCAGGCTCGGCGTGACGGTCGCGCCCGTCGACCCCGCGCCCGCGGGCGGCTCGCGGGGCGTGCTCTGCATGCTGACCGACATCACGGAGATCGCCGAGCTGCGCGAGGCGCTCGCGCGGCGGCGCAACCTCGAAAGCCTCGGCGAGATGTCCGCCGGTCTCGCGCACGAGTTCAAGAACGCGCTGGCGACGCTGCACGGCTACGCGCAGCTCTTGCAGAACGCGGCGCTCGGGGGCGAGACGCGCGCATCGGCCACCTCGGCGCTGCTCGCGGAGGTGCGCGGGCTCTCCGAGATGGTCACCTCCTTCCTCAACTTCGCGCGCCCGAACCCGCCCGACTTCGGCGACGTCTCGCTCCGCGGGCTGCTCGACGCCTGCGCCGCGGACCTCCGCCCGCTCTTCGACGAGTGCCGCGCTTCTCTCGCCGTCGAGGGCGACTTCCCCGAAGTCCGCGCCGACGAGGGGATGCTCCGCCGCGCCCTGCTCAACCTCGTCCGCAACGCCGCCGAGGCGATACCCGAAGGGGCGGCCGACAGGCGCGTCTCGGTCAGGGGCTCCGTCGAGGGTGACGGCGCGGGGCGCGCGTGGGTCAGGGTTGAAGTCGAGGACACGGGCGCGGGGATAGCCGAAGAGGACTTGCAGAGAATCTTCATCCCCTTCTTCACGACCAAGTCCAAAGGCCACGGCGTCGGCCTCGCGCTCGCGCACCGCGTCGCCACCGACCACGGCGGCACGCTCTCCGCGTCGAACTCCGCGGGCGGCGGCGCGGTCTTCACGCTGCGACTCCCGGCCTGACCGAGCCTTCAGGGCTCGACGTGAACCCGCTTGAAGCCGAGGCCGATGAAGCGCGCGGGCAGGTTGCGCAGGACGGGGACGCGGAGCAGCAGGCGGAGGGCGAGCGGGACGCGGAACGTGTTGCCCGGGTCGAGCGCGGCGGCGACGACGCGCTTCTGGACGCGCGCCTGGAACGCCTGGATGAGGCGCGTGGGCCATTCGCGCCGGCGCTGCACTTCGCGCAGGTGGCCGTCGTCGAGCGTGCCTTCCTTTAGCGGCGCGGCCAGAACGTTCGCGGCCTCGGCGGCGTCCATGATGGCGTAGTTGATGCCGACACCGCCGACCGGCGACATGACGTGCGCGGCGTCGCCGACGAGGAGGAGCCCCGGCCTGAACCATCGCTTGACGCGGCTCGACTCGACCGAGAGCGTCGAGACCTGCTTCCAGTCGCGCAGGTGCTCGAAGCGCCCCGCGTACTGCGGCGCGACTCCGGCGAGGGCGCGGCGCAGCGCCTCGGGCCCCGCGGCGCGCACCTGCTTGGAGCTGCCCTTGAGGATGACGTAGGCCGCCTGCCACTGCTCGCCGCGGTTGAGCATGACGAGCATGTGCCCGCCGCCGAAGAAGGCGAGCCCGCCGTCCGGGTCTTCCGGCGCGCGCGGGACGCGGAACCAGAGGATGTCCATCGGCGGCGACGTCTTAACCTGCTCGAACCCGCCGAGGTGGCGCAGGCGAGAGCCGCGCCCGTCCGCGCCGACGGTAAGCTCCGCGCGCATCTCCACGGGTCCCTCCCGCCCTTCGTAACGCACGCCGCGCACGACGCCGCCCTCCTCGATCAACCCTTCGACCCGCGCGCCGAACAGCAGCCGGAAGCTCGGGTACTTCTCCGCCTCGCGGGCGACGAAGGCGAGGAAGTCTTTCTGCGGGAGCATCATGATGTAGGGGAAGCGCGTCCTGAGGCGGCGGAAGTCGGCGAACGTGACCGGGCCTTGCGCCGTAATCAAAGCCCCCGTGTGAATCTTCGCGTGCGGTAGCTGGTGCAGTCGCCCGGCGAGCCCTATCTCGTCCAGCAGTTCGAGGACGGACGGGTGGATGGTGTCGCCGCGGAAGTCGCGGTCGAAATTGTCGTGCGCTTCGAGGAGCGTGACCGCGACGCCCCTGCGCGCGAGCAGCAGCGAAAGAATCACGCCCGCCGGCCCGCCGCCCACGACGCAACAGGTCGTCCGCGACACTTCCGGCGTTTCAAGCTCCGTGGAGATTTCCGTTTCGACGGCGGTCATGGGGTTAACCCTCCGGCGGACGCCGGGGCGTCCGCGGCTTCTGCGGCGCGAGGGTTCGGGCGAGGTGTCTGCCTATCCTAACTCAAGTGCCGACGCCCTGCGGGAAGTATTCGCGCCAGCGGCGCGTGACGAGGTCGGCGACGTCGGGGCGGACGACCAGCTCGTCCGGGTAGCCGGGCTTCATGCGCGCGTCGATGACGACGGGCGCGGAGTAGGAGACGTGGTGGCGGCGGAGCGTCGTGGCGGCGGCGTGGATGTCTGCCGCGGGCTCGAATCGCGTCCAGGTGGCCCAGAGGAAGTCGGGCGCGTCGGCCGCGACGCCCGCGTCGTCGTGGAGGACGACGAGCGGCCAGTCGCCCAAAGCCCCCTCGCGCGCGAGACGCGCCGCCTGCTCGGGCTCTTCACTAAACGGCCGACCCTGTAGGACGAGGCAGCCGGGGCAGAAGACCTCGGCGCGCGTGACGCCGCCAGGCAGCTCGCCGCGGAACTCGCGCGGCAGCTCGCGCACGGCGTCGCCGAGGCCGAGCAGGACGGCCTTGCTCCCGCGGTTGACCGTGCCCGAGGTGTAGTCGAGCGTGTCCATCGAGAGGTTGGAGAAGACGAAGAGGTCACTCTCCGGGCGGAAGCGCGCGAGGACGTGGGCGAGCAGCGCGCGGAAGTCGCGCAGGTCTTGCGGCGTGTCGGTGAGCAGGAGGAACTTGGTCAGCGAGAGCTGCCCCTCGCCGAGGATGCGGAAGGCGGAGACGAGCGCCTCGCGCGCGTAGCGCTCGCGCACGACCGCCGCGGCGAGCGAGTGGAAGCCCGTCTCGCCGTACGTCCAGAGGTCGCGCACGCTCGGCATCACCACGGGGAAGAGCGGCGAAAGCAGCTTCTGCAAATAGTCGCCGATGAAGAAGTCCTCCTGCCGAGGCTTGCCGACGACGGTGGCCGGGTAGACGGCGTCGCGGCGGTGGAAGACGGCCTCGACGTTGAAGACGGGGTAGTCGTGCCGCAGGGAGTAGTAGCCGTAGTGGTCGCCGAAGGGGCCCTCGGGTCTGCGCTCGCGCGGCGGCACGCTGCCGACGAGCGCGAACTCGGCCTCGGCGATGAGCCGGTGCGGGTGGCCTCCGAGCGGCGAGTCCGTGACGCGTATCTTCTCCCCGGCGAGGACGGAGGCGAGCACCAGCTCGGGCACGTCTTCGGGGAGCGGCGCGATGGCCGAGAGTATCAGCGCGGGCGGGCCGCCGAGGAACATCGTGACGGGGAGCGGGTGGTTCGCGGCCTCGGCCTCGTGGTAGTGAAAGCCGCCGCCCTTGTGTATCTGCCAGTGCATGCCGGTGGTGCGCGCGTCGAAGCGCTGCATGCGGTACATGCCGAGGTTGTGCTTGCCAGTCTTCGGGTGCTCGGTGTAGACGAGCGGCAGCGTGAAGAAGGGGCCGCCGTCCTCCTGCCACGTCGTCAGCACCGGCAGCTCGTCGAGCCGCGCCGGGCGGTCTACGACCTCTGTGACGGGGGCGCGGCCGACCTTCTTCGTCCCGAGCTTCAGGGCTTCGAGCGCGAGCGCGCGGTGCTGCCAGAGTTGTGCGGGCTTCGGCGGCAGGAGCGATTCGGCGACGTGGACGGCCTGCTTGACGAGCGCCTCGGGCTTGGGGCCGAAGGCCCAGCCGATGCGCCGCTCGGTGCCGAAGAGGTTGGTGACGACGGGGTAGCGGCTCCCCTTCACTTTCGTAAAGAGCAGCGCGGGGCCGCCGCGCTCGATGACGCGGCGGTGTACCTCGGCCAGTTCGAGGTCGGGGTCGACTTCCGCCCCGACTTCGACGAGGTCGCCCTCGCGCCGGAGCAGTTCGAGAAACGAGCGGAGGTTTCGGTGCATGCATGCACAGTATACGAGAATTTTAGGTTTTTATGAGCGATTGAAGACCAACGGTGAGCGGCCGCTCGTCGATTCCACTTAAAACCTTGCCATAATTTGCGGCGGTGATAAAATGCGCGCCCTCACCCGGGGACTCACAAAATCGGAGGCGCGCTAATGAGTGATAAGAGCGGACGGAGCGAAGAGAAGGAAGACTTCTGGGGAAACAAGTATACCCAGCACTACGACGGGGACGGCAACGAAACCGGCTGGAGCGAACAGAAGGAAGACTTCTGGGGGAAGAAGTATACCCAGACTTACGACGAAGATAATAAGAAGGCGGGCTGGGCGGAGGACAAGGAAGATTTCTGGGGTAACAGGTACGAGCAGCAGTATAACGAAGAGAACGATGAAACCGGCTGGAGCGAAAACAAAGAAGCCTTCTGGGGCAACAGGTACGAGCAGCATTACAGCGAGGACAATGATAAGGCCGGGTGGAGCGAGCGGAAGGAAGGTTTTTGGGGTAACAGATACACCCAGCATTACGACGGCGGCGCGGGCGGCGGGTCTTCCACTTACGACACCGCCGCGGGCTCTTCGACGTCGTCATCTTACGGCGGCTCGCCAGGCTCTTCCGTGACCGGCGGCGGTTACGGCGGCGCGGGCCACGCCCCGCACTCGGCGACATACCACGCAACCCCTCACCCCTCCGGCGAATCTTACGGCGACGCGTTTAAGAGTGCCGGCAGGGCTTTGTTGTTGGGTATTCTTTTATATCCGGTCATCGGATTAGGCGGCTGTGTAATAAGGATTGTGGCGCAGGGCTCCCCGCCCGACCCGATGAGTCAGACGCGTGCGCACGACGTCTGGCTATACTCGCCGCTCAAGTCCTGGACTACCGAAGCCGTCATCATTCCGCTGCTGATCGTTGCGGCCGCGTTCTTCGGCGGCCTGTTAAAAAATCGGCAAGTCACCCCCGCGGCCAAAATACTTCTGCTTCTGCTCGGCCTTTGCGCCACGCTGTACCTCGGGAGCGGCTGGACAAATTTTATGTGGAGGGGTGCCGGGATGACATCGACCGTGGAGGCTTCCGGTCAGGCGGGGGCGGTAGGGACGATGCGAGAGGTCAACACGGTCAACCTCAACATGCGCTCCGGGCCGGGAACCAGTCACTCCGTCGTAGCCACCTTCCCTAAAAAAACCAGAATCGTTTCTTACGGAGAGACGAGGACGGTGGAAGGTGTGCTTTGGACGCAGGCGTCCACGCCCGACGGGCGGGTTCGGGGGTGGGTTAACCGTAAATATCTGTCGCCGTAGCGCCCGCCTCAGAACTTATCCAACCCGGCCGCGGGGAGTCCGCCCTTCGTCATCAACCGCCGACTTCACCAGCCTCGCGTGCGGTCGTGACGCGAATCAACGATTATCCGGCTCCGGCTCCGTCTCGGGCTGGCCGACCTTGCGCTGCCGCTTGGGCTCGGCGGCGGGCGTCTCTTCGAGGCGGATGTTTATCTCGCGCTCGGCGAACTTGGCGGCGTCGGCGATGCCGGGGTCGAGCGACTCCGTGAAGGGCCTGATCTTGTCGAGCGTGTCGCGGTCGCCGACCGAGGCGAGCACTTCGAGGAGGCGTATCCGCGTGTTGCCGTTGACGCGGTCGAGGAAGACGTAGAGCGGCGCGGGGCCTTCGAGCTGCTTGAGGTAGGAGACCGACTGCTCGGCCTGCTTCTTCTCGTCGAGCGCGCGGACGAGCGGGAAGAGGCTCTCGTTCTTCCCCATCCGGTAGAGCGCCCAGTCGAGCGCGAGCTTCACGCGCGTGTCCCTCTCCTGCGCGCGGTAGCCTTCGGCGAGGCGGCGGTGCTCGACCGAGGCCAGCCGCGCCAGCTCCTCGGCGGCGGCGCGGCGCTCGACCGGGCTGCGGCTCGAAAGCCTGCGCGCGACCGACGCCGAATCGACGGCGGGCGCGCCCCGCGGGTCGTCGTCCTGCGCCGACGCCGCGGCGTGCGCCTGCGTGACGAAGAGTGAGAGGAGAACGAAAGTCAGAGCGCGCTTGCTGTTCATGGCTAAGACCTCGGCCGGGTTGTTAACTCAAACGTGACCTTTGCGTGGTGGAGTTTCGGCGGGGACGCGGGGGCGCGGCCTGCCGAGCTAAGCCGCGTTCCCGCGTCCCCGCGTCGAGACGTGACGTACTCTAACGGCGTGTGAAGGTCGGGTGACGGCGGGACTTGCGCCCGCCGCCGCCTCACTGGTTCGCCGCGCCGCCCGACGGCCTGCGCATCGCGCCCGTGTTGAGGTCAAGCTCCTCGCGCTTGATGACCTCGACGTTCGGGAACAGCTTGCGCAGCGGCTCGATGAACTCCTTGGCGTCGCCGACGATGACGATGTTGGCGTCGGTCGCGCCGAGCCGCGAGCCGGCGAACTTCTGCACCTGCGCGGGCGTGACCGCCTGGACGCTCGCGATGTAGCGGTTTATCTCGTCGAGGCCCAGCCCGTAGAGCGCCAGCGACGCGACCTGGCCGACGAGCCCCTCGGTCGTCTCCAGCGAGCGGCCGAAGCCGCCGATGACGACCGCCTTGCGCGGCGTCAGCTCCGTCTCGCTCACGGCCTCGCTCGACAGCCGCGTCAGCTCGCCGAGCAGCAGCGACGCCACCTCCGCGCCCGACTGGTTCTTCGTCTGCGCCGTGGCGACGAACGGCCCGACGTCGCGCCGCGCGTCGAGCGAAGAGCGCGCGCCGTAGCTCAGCCCGCGCTTGATGCGTATCTCCTGGTTGAGCCTGCCCGAGTAGCCCGAGAGCACGGAGTTGGCGACGAGGCCGGTGTAAATCTCCGGGTCGGTGCGCGCGATGCCGCGGCGCGCGAAGACGACGGCCGCCTGCCCCGCGCCCGGCATGTCCACCACGACGACGCGCTGCGTCGGCCGCGCCGCCGCGTCCGCCTTCGACTGCGACGCGGGCAACGCCGCCGAGGGCTTCGCCCAGTCGCCGAAGAGGCGCTCGGCGAGCTTGAAGCCGTCGTCGGCCCTGACGTCGCCGCCGATGACGAGGATGGCGTTGTCGGGCCGGTAGTAGAGCGAGTGGAGGTCCGTGATGTCCTTGCGCCGGATGCGCGGGATGGACTCGGGCGTGCCGGAGAGCGGGTGGCCGTAGGGGCTGCCGCCGAAGACGACGCGCGAGGCGACCCAGGAGGCGAGCGTGCCGGGGCTGTTCATCCCGACGCTCAAAGAGTCGAGGTACTGCTGGCGCAGGCGCTCGACCTCCTCCTCCTTGAAGACCGGGTTGCGGACGACGTCGGCGAGGATGGACATCGCCGGCTCGGTCTTCGACGCGATGACGTTGACCGACGCGCGCGAGGCGTCCCAGCCGGCGCTGGAACCGATGACGCCGCCGAGCGCTTCTATCTCCTGCGCGATCTGCGGCGCGGAGCGCGTCTTCGTCCCCTTCGTCAGCAGGGAGGCCGTCATGTCGGCCAGCCCGCTCAGCGGCGCGGGGTCGACCTCGCCGCCGTTCTTGACTAACACCTGCGCGGCGACGAGCGGCGTCGCGTGGTTCTCGATGACGATGACGCGCAGGCCGTTGGCGAGCGTCCGCTCGGCCGGCTTCGGCACGTTGACCGGGCGCGGCGCGGCGGGCGGCGGCGGCGTCTCCTGCGGCGTCGCGGCGGCGGACGAGCCGGGCGAACCGGACGCGCCGGGCGAGCCGGTTTGGGCCTTCGAGCCGTCGGCGAACGCCGACGCCGCGAGCAGGAGGGCGACGCCGAGCAGCGAGGCCGGCCTCAGTTCTCTCAGGAAGTTTCTCATCGGCTCCCCTCCTTCTGCGCGCCCGCGCCCGTCTTCTCCTCGGGCTTCTGCGGCTCGGCCGTGTAGGTGATGACGACGCGGTTCGTGTCGTTGAAGTAC
>DASVSK010000459.1:0-5389 GCA_036388135.1 Pyrinomonadaceae bacterium
GCCTTCCGCAAGTCGCCCGTCGACGCCGACCGCGAGATCGGCCGCATCCTCCGCGACGAATAAGCGCCGCCTCCCGCCCGCCAAAGTAGCGATTCAAATTCCGTAGGGCTATACTTGAGCCCGCGTCCGCCAGCGCGAATCCCTTTCAGTTCGGCTAAGAATTATATGAAGAACAAGAAAGAGGAGAAGCCCGAGCCTCCTGTCGAAGAGTTCGAGCTGATTGTCGCCGAAGAGGACTATCGGAGGGGCTTGAAGCGCGGCCGGACGGACGATGATATGCTTAAGCCCGGCCGCCACAAGTTCAGGCTCGCAAACTTCCTCGCCCGATACCCGGAGTTGAAGGACAAGATGAGGAAGTGCGACTGACTGCGGCCCGTAACGCGTTGGCAAAGATGAGGACGGAGGTTAAGTCGTTTGACGGACGAGCTTCTTGAGTGGCGGCGGGAGTTCCCGATCCTTGAGGGGGCGGTGTACCTCATCTCGCACAGCCTCGGCGCGATGCCGCGGCGGGCGCAGGAGCGGTTGCAGGCTTACGCCGAGACGTGGGCCACGCGCGGCGTGAGGGCCTGGGCCGAGGGGTGGTGGGAGATGCCCCTCGCCGTGGGCGATGAGGTGGCGCGCATCATCGGGGCCGACCCCGGCGCCGTCGTCATGCACCAGAACGTCTCGGTCTGCCAGTCCATCATTCTCTCCTGCTTCGACACTACACCCCAGACGCGCCGCAACAAGATCGTCTACTCCGAGCTTGAGTTCCCCTCGGTGATGTACGTCTACGAGGCGCACGCGCGCGACGGCCGCTTCCGCATACACAAGGTGAAGTCCGAGGACGGCGTCACCGCGCCGCTCGAAGCGACGCTCGCGGCCATCGACGAGGAGACGCTGCTCGTGCCGCTCTCGCACGTCCTCTTCAAGAGCGCCTCCTTGCAGGACGCGCGCGCCATCACGCGCCGCGCGCACGAGGTCGGCGCGCTCGTCGTGCTCGACACCTACCAGTCGGCCGGCACCGTCCCCTTCAGCGTGAAAGATTTGGACGTCGACTTCTGCACGGGCGGCTCAGTCAAGTGGCTCTGCGGCGGGCCCGGCGCGGGCTACCTCTACGTAGCGCCGCGGCTCCGGCGGCAGTTGGAGCCGAAGGTCACGGGCTGGATGGCGCACGCCGCGCCCTTCTCCTTCGAGGACGGCCCGATACATTACTCGGAGGGCGCGGCGCGCTTCCTCCACGGCTCGCCCGCCGTCCCCGCGCTCTACGCCGCGGAGTCGGGCTACAAGATCATCAACGAGATCGGCGTCGAGAGGATACGCGAGAAGAGCGTCCGGCAGACGCAGGCGTTGATCGGGCTGGCCGAGGAGGCGGGCTTACGCGTGACGAGCCCGCGCGACCCCGCGCGGCGCGGCGGCACCATCACCGTCGCCGCCGACCACGCGCCCGCCGTCACGCGCGAGCTGATCCGCCGCGAGTTCATCGTCGACTACCGCCCCGGCGCGGGCGTCCGCATCTCGCCCCACTTCTACACGAAGGACGAGGAGCTTGAGCTGGTCGTCCGCGAGATGCGCCAAATCCTCGACACGCGCGCCTACGCCGAGCACGAGGCGGCCGGCGCGGCATTTTGAAAAGAGTAGACGGTAGACAGTAGTCAGTAGTCAGTAGGGCTTCCGCCCCGCGACGCTGACGTGAACACTCGGACAACTTCGACTGCCGGGGTTCTTCTACTGTCTACTGTCTACTGTCTACTGACTACTTCTTTATGTCTAACGAATACGGCGGCGACGCCCCGCTCTCTTACAACAAGTACCTGCGCGTGCGCGACCTGATCGGCTTGCAGGGGTGCCTGTCCGACCCGGCGCACCACGACGAGCTGCTCTTCATCACCATCCACCAGGCGTACGAACTATGGTTCAAGCAGATACTCCACGAGCTGGACGCCGCCTCGTGCGCGATGCGCGACGACCGCGCGCCCTCGGCGGCGCGGGCGCTGGCGCGCGTCGTCGAAATCGAGAAGCTGCTCGTCACGCAGATACACGTCCTTGAGACGATGACGCCGATTAACTTCCTCGGCTTCCGCGACCAGCTCAACCCCGCGAGCGGGTTCCAGTCGATGCAGTTCCGCGAGATAGAGTTCGCCTCGGGGCTCAAGGACGAGGCCGTCCTGCGCGCCTTCGGCGACGACGAATTTGCCTCCGAACGGCTGCGCGCGCGCCGCGACGCGTCTACGCTCGGCGAGGAGTTCTTCGCGCTGCTCGCGCGTCGCGGCCTGGACGCGCCGCCCGACGACCCGCAGAACGCGGACGGCGAGCGCGATGGGCGCTACGGCCGGCGCGTGCGCGCCGCGCTCGAAGTCATCACGCACTTCGAGACGCGCTTCGAGGAGTTCCAGCTCTCGGAGATGCTCATCGCGCACGACGAGTTCTTCTCGCTCTGGCGCTACCACCACGTCAAGATGGTCGAGCGCATGCTCGGGACGAAGAAGGGCACGGGCGGCAGCGAGGGCGTCGGCTATCTCAAGTCCACGCTCGACAAGAAGTTCTTCCCCGAGCTCTGGGAGGCGCGCACGCACCTCGACTCGAAGCACGGCGCGTCGGGCTGCCCCTTCTCCGGCCGCGGCTGACCGAGAACCGTTTCCGCTTATGCCTAACGTCGACTTCCCCGAACGCTTCCGGATGGGCGACTACTTCCTCTATCACAACCTTGAGGAAGGGCGCGAAGGTAAGACCTGCCTCTACTACCGCGACGAGACTTACACGTACGGCGACGCGGCGCGGCTGTCGAACCGCGCGGGCGGGGCGCTGCGCGGGCTGGGCCTGAGGGTGGAAGACCGCGTGCTGATCGCGCTGCCCGACTGCCCGGAGTTCGTGTGGACCTGGTTCGGCGCGAACCGCGTGGGCGGCGTCATCACGATGGTCAACCCGCTGCTGCCGGCCGACGACTACCGCTACTACCTCGAATACACGCGCGCGCGCGTGGCCGTCATCCACGAGTCGCTGCTGGAGAATTTTACGCGGGCCGCCCGCGACGCCGCGCACCTGCAAAACGTCCTGGTCGTCGGAGGCGAGCGCGGGGACTTTAACTCCTTCGCGGAGGCCGTGGCCGCGCAGCCCGACGACCTCGTGCCCGCCGACACGCACCGCGACGACGTCGCCATCTGGCTCTTCACGTCCGGCTCGACCGGCCACCCGAAGGGCGCGGTTCACCTGCAACACGACCTGCCCTTCAACACCGAGTGCTACGCGAAAGGCGTGCTCGGCGTCGGCGAAGACGACCTGACCGTCTCCGTCCCGAAGCTCTTCTTCGGCTACGCGACGGGCACCAACCTCCTCTTCCCCTTCGCGTCGGGCGGCGCGACCGCGCTCTTCTCCGAGCGCTCGACGCCCGAGAAGCTGTTCGAGGTCATCGGGCGCTACCGCCCGACGATTCTGACGAGCGTGCCCACGATGATTAACGGCATGCTCTCGGCGTCCGGCGCGTCGCGGAGGGACTTGTCCTCCCTGCGCATGTGCCTTTCGGCGGGCGAGGCGCTGCCGGAGGAGCTGTACCGGCGCTGGGTCGAGACCTTCGGCGTCGAGATTTACGACGGCATCGGCTCGGCCGAGATGTTCCACATCTACATCACGAACCGCCCCGGCGACGTCAAGCCCGGCAGCCTCGGCCGCGTCGTCGAGGGGTACGAGGCCGAGGTCGTCGACGCCGACGGGCGCGCCCTGCCCGCGGGCGAGATGGGCACGCTGCGCGTGCGCGGCGACTCGGCGGCGCTCTGCTACTGGCAGGCGCACGAGAAGACGAAGCAGACGTTCGCGGGCGACCTCTGTACGACGGGCGACCAGTTCCACGTCGATTCGGAAGGCTACTTCTGGTACCACGGGCGCACCGACGACATGCTGAAGGTCTCGGGCGTCTTCGTCGCGCCCGCCGAGATAGAGAACTGCCTGCTCCAGCACGAGGCGGTGCTCGAAGCGGCGGTCGTCGGCCACGACGCGGGCGACGGCCTCGTCAAGCCCAAGGCGTTCCTCGTCCTCCGCGAAGGCCACGCGGCCGGCGAAGAGCTGGCGCGGTCCGTCAAAGAGTTCGTCAAATCCCGCCTCGCGCTCTACAAGTACCCGCGCCACGTCGAGTTCGTCGACTCGCTCCCCAAGAACGACCGCGGGAAGATAGATAGGAAGAAACTCAAAGAGCAGTAGTCAGTAGACAGTAGTCAGTAGTCAGTAGCGCTCCGCGTCGCGGGCGCAGACGCTTTCAACTGAGACGCCACACGGCGAATGCTTTTCTACTGTCTACTGTCTACCGACTACTGCTTATTGCCTTATGCCCTTCTCTGCGCGCATCCCCGTCCGGTTCGGTGACTGCGACCCGGCGGGGCTGGTCTACTACCCGGCGCTGTTCCACTACTGCCACGTGGCGATGGAGGAGTTCTTCGCGGCGCGGTGCGGTGTGCCTTACGCGCGTCTCGTGTCGGAGCGGCGGCTCGGCTTCCCGACGGTCAACGTGCGCGCGGAGTTCTTCGCGCCCTTCGTCTACGGCGACGAGGCCGAGGTCGAAGTCCGGGTCTCGGCCGTCGGCCGCACCTCCGTCACCTTCGAGTACCGCCTGCGCCGCGCCTCCGACCATGTGCTATGCGCCTCCGCGACGCACGTTCAGGTGTTGATGAGCCTCGACGAGCGCCGCGCCGTCCCCGTCCCCACGGAACTGCGCCGAGCCTTCGAGCAGAGCGGCGATTGAAACCCGCGCCGCCCCCTTTTGGAGAATCAACCGCACTATCCCTTTATTAAGACGTTCAATTCGCACCGCCGCGTCCACGGCTCGACGGCCGTGACGGCCGCCACCGCGAGGGCTTACGACCCTGCGTTTGACAGTCGTCGCCGCTTCAACTAGGATGCCGCAGCCCTCCGAATTAATCCGAGGTTAGGTCTTCCGGCGGCGCGCCTGTGTGTCATCAGACCCGCCCGGAAGAGTCTTAAAAGCCGCCTGGTAGCACGGGTCAGGCCCGCCAATTTTCGGCCGCATTTCCCCGTCACAACTCAAGCACAGCCGCCGCAGGCGCGGGGCGTTTACGCCCCCGTCGCGCCCTCGGCCTCGGCTCGCTTCGCGCGGCACTCGGTCTCGGAAGGTCGGTAAACACCGATGTAACAGAGGTAAAAAGCGGCCGCCGAATTCACATTCAAAAGAGCCGCTCACTTGCCCCCAACCAAAGCTCAGTGAAGGAGAATTCATGAAGAGAGTTTCATTGTTCGCGGCGTTGATAATCGCCGCCCTCGTATCCGGCGCCGGCCTCGGCGTCTCCGCTCGCGCCGTCTGTGCGACGGACGAAGTGACGGAAGGCGACGTCACACGCCAACTGGAGAACACCCCGCCCACGGACAACTGGGTTCTGTACACGCGCGCCGGCACCCCTCCCAC
>DASVSK010000460.1:0-1981 GCA_036388135.1 Pyrinomonadaceae bacterium
CGCGCGCGCGACTCTCGGGTTCCGACCCGCAGTGGTGGCAGGAGCCTTTGACCGCGCGCTACCGCTGGATTGAGCAGGCGAGCGAGGGCGCGGTGCGCGGCGTGCGCGGCGAGCGCCCCGGCGCGACCGAGCGCATCGACCGCGTCGTCACACACAAGTTCCTCGGCCCCCTCGTGCTCCTGCTGGTGATGGCCGTCGTCTTCCAGGCGATATTCTCGTGGGCGACGCTGCCGATGGAGCTGATAGACGGCGGCTTCGGCGCGCTCGGCGAGACCTTGCGGGCGCGGATGCCGGCGGGGCTTCTGACCGACCTCGTCGTCGACGGCGTCATCGCGGGCGTCGGCGGCGTGCTCGTCTTCCTGCCGCAGATTCTCCTGCTCTTCTTCTTCATCGCGCTGCTGGAAGACAGCGGCTACATGTCGCGCGCGGCGTTCCTGATGGACAGGCTGATGCGCGGCGTGGGGCTGCACGGCAAGGCGTTCATGCCGCTGCTGTCGAGCTTCGCCTGCGCCATCCCCGGCATCATGGCGACGCGCACCATCGAGAACCCGAAAGACCGCCTGGCGACGATACTCATCGCGCCCTTCATGAGCTGCTCGGCGCGGCTGCCGGTCTACACGCTGATGATCGCGGCCTTCTTCACCGACGTGAGGCTCTTCGGCTTCCTCTCGGTCGGGGTGCTGCTCATCCTCTCGATGTACCTGCTCGGCGTCGCGGTCGCCATCGCCGTGGCGTGGATTCTGAAGCACACGATTTTGAAGTCGCCGCCGCCGCCGCTCGTGCTGGAGCTGCCGCCCTACCGCGTCCCGAACTTCCTGAACGTCGCGCAGACGATGCGTACGCGCTCGTGGCTCTTCGTCAAGAGGGCGGGGACGGTGATCCTGACCATCTCGATCCTGCTCTGGGCGCTGATGACCTTCCCGCGCTCGGCGGAGAAGCCCGTGCCCGACGCCGAGGAGGGCGCGGCCGTGCAGGCGATGCGCGAGACCGGCACGGAGTCGAGGGGCGAGCCCGCGCCGTCGACGGCGAAGCGGGACGGGGACACGGCCGACGAGGGCGCGCAGTTGCAGCAGAGCTACGCGGGCCGTCTCGGGCGCGTGCTGGAGCCGCTGATCGCGCCACTCGGGTTCGACTGGAAGATGGGCATCGGGCTCGTCGCCTCGTTCGCCGCGCGCGAGACGCTCGTCTCGACGCTCTCCATCGTCTACAACGTCGGCAAGGACGCCGACGCCGAGTCGCCGTCGCTCATCGAGGCGGTGCGCAACGCCAAGCGCCCCGACGGCCGCCCCGCGTGGACGCCGCTCGTCGCCGTCTCGATGATGGTCTTCTTCGTCCTCGCGTGCCAGTGCATGTCGACGGTCGCCATCGTCAGGCGCGAGACGAACTCCTGGCGCTGGCCGCTCTTCATGGTGGCCTACATGCTCGTCATCGCCTACGCCGCATCCTTCGTCACCTACCAGGGCGGGCGGCTGCTGGGTCTGGGTTAGGGCTTATGAGTTTCGACTGGCAGACGGTCGCGGTCGCCTTCATCGTCGCAGGCGCGCTCCTTTACGCGGCGCGCCGCGCGCTGGCGCGCATGCGCTCCTTCAAGTCGACGAAGGGCGGCGCGGGCTGCGCCACCGGCTGCGGCACCTGCGGCGACGTCGACGCGCCCCTGCGCCGGGCGGGCGCGCCCGTCAAGGTCACAAGGTCTAAGGGCGCGCACCACGTTCGGAACTGAGGGGGCGCGGATAAAAAAAGAGGCGCGGGCTTTGCGGCCCGCGCCTCTTTTTTCGTGGAGAAATTTTTTACGTCAGAGCGCGAAGCTGAAGCTGAGGAAGCCCGTGACGCGGACGGGCCGGCCGTCGACGACGGTGGGGTTGAACTTCCAGCGGCGCGCGGCCTCGGCGGCGGCCTGCTGCAACTGCTGCGGCCCGTCGGCGCGCTGGACGGACTCGACGTCGCCCTTCTCGTTGACGACGAGGTAGACCGTGACGTTACC
>DASVSK010000461.1:0-2385 GCA_036388135.1 Pyrinomonadaceae bacterium
GTCTCGGCCTCCTGCACGAACGAGCCGCGGCGCGCGCTGACCTTCAGCTCCGCTTCGCCGTCGTCCTCGACCTCGCGCGGGAGTGCGAAGTCGAGCGAGACCAGCCCCTCGCCGTCAGTCACGCCCGACGCCCTGACGACCGTGTCGCCGTCGCCCGCGTCGAACTCCAGAGCGGCCTCGACGGCGACGCCCTTGACGGGGCGTTGCGTGACGGGGTTGGCCGTGCGCACGCGCGCGCCGAAGGAGGAGCCCGCGCGCGCCGCCCGCGGGGAGACGACCCGCAGCTCGAAGAGGTCGTGTGTGACTTCCGAGACCGAGACGACGCCCTCGGCCGCAAGCGCCGCGCCCGCCCCGGCGTCGGCCGCGGCGGCGGGTGCCACGCGGTAGCGCAGGCGGTACCAGGGGAACTGGTCGCGCTCGGACTCGGGCAGCTCCGCGAAGCGCAGGTCGAGCGGCACGTCGAACGAGTTCGCGCCGCGGCGCACGCGCACGCCCGCCTCGGCCGACGAGCGCACGGCGTCCTGCGGGTCGAGCAGCTCGACGCGGAGGCGCGCGTCGAAGTCGCGGCCGGTGCCGTTCTCGACTTCGAGCCGGACGCGCGTCTGCCGCCCGTCGAGCGAGACCCTTATCTTTGATTCGTCGAGCCCGAGCGCGCCGGACGCGCCCGCAAGGTGGGCGGCGAAAAGACACACGAAGAGGCCCAGAAGGGCGGGGGCTGACCTCCGTAACACCTGCGTTTCCCTCCTCAAGTTGTGCGGGTGTGATGCGACCCGGTTGCCCGGCGGTTGGAGAGGCTCGGAAAAATTTTAAGATGCCGACGCTAAGACGTCAGATATCAGATGTCAGATGTCAGACGCTGGCAGGAGCATCTTGTCTTAACTAACATCTAGCATCCGACATCTGACGTCTTCTTCAAAACGGCCGGGCGGCCTCCTGTAGCCGCTCGCGGTGTTCGAGGACGTAGTCGATGAAGGCGCGCGTGGTCGAGGGCTGGAAGCGCCCGAGGGCGATGACGGCGACGTCGCGCGTCAGGCGGTGGCCGGCGACGCGCAGCCACGTCAGGCGGCCCGCCTCGACCTCCTCGCGCACGGCCCACGAAGGCATCAGCGAGACGCCGACGCCGTGCTCGACCATGAGCTTGATGAAGTACGTGTCGTTCGATTCGAGCGCGAGGTCGGGGCTGAGGTCGACGCGCTTGAAGAAGGCGTCGGTCGCGCGGCGTATCGACGCGCCCTGCTCGAAGAGGATGAAGCGCGCGCGGCGCATCTCTTCGACGGAAGCCTCGCCCGCCGACGCGAGCTGGTGGCGCGGGGACACGACCAGTCCCAGCTCGTCCTCGAACAGCTCGGTCACCTGGAGCGCGGGCGAGTAGACGGGGAGCGAGGCGAACCCGACGTCGGCCGCGCCGTTGAGGATGTCGGCGACGGTCTGCTCGGTGCTGACGGTCGTGCGGAAGGAGAGCTCGACGCGCTCGTGGTCGCGCATGAAGGACTCGAAGAGGCGCGCGAAGAGGTGGACGAAAGCCTGCGTGGCGGCGGCCGCGCGCACGCGCCCGCGCGGCTCGTGGTCGTCGCCGCGCATGCGCTCGCGCAGCGCGTCGGCCTCGCCGATGATGCGCTCGGCGTAGGAGAGCGCGAGCTGTCCCGCGTCGGAGAGGCGCACGCCGCGCTTGGCGCGGATGAAGAGCGGCTCGCCCAGCTCGCGCTCCAAAGCCTTGATCTGGTGGCTGACGGCCGACTGCGTCATGTTAAGTTTCTGTGACGCGCGCGTGAAGCTCAACGCCTCGGCGACCTCGCGGAAAGTCCTTAACTGAGACAGCTCCATGCCTTAAGCCCCTCTCGCAAATGTTGATGAATATAGTTAATCCGCCGGATGAACACAATGCGTTAGACTCGCGTGCAAAGCCGCGCCTATCATCGGCGTCGAACCTGCGGACACGAAAGCCGATTTCGCGGAGGGCGCGGCGGCGAGCGCCGCGTGATTGATAAGGAGAGTTTAAGATGATTCCATTCAAACTCGATTACGTGATAGACAGGGCGCTCGGCGGGGGCGCGTGCGAGGAGCAGAAGGTCATCAGGGAGCTGGCCGGCGTCCGGCTCGGCGCGGCCGACGCGCGCGCCGAGTGGCCGCGCGTGCTCGAACACAAGTGGTTCGTCAGCGAGCGGCTGGGGCGCGACGTGGGCCTGCGCGTGGCCGCGCTCGACTACTTCGAGAACGTCCGCCTGCCACACCACGCGCGCGCCGGCCGTCGTTCGCAGCCCCCGGCGCGCGGGCGCGCGGCGCAGTCCCGCCGCCTCCCCGCATAACCTTAACGGCGCGCGGTCTTTCGCAATCCGAAGGCGATTCGACGCGCGGGCGCGCGGGCGCGGCTGAGAGCGTTATTAG
>DASVSK010000462.1:0-7383 GCA_036388135.1 Pyrinomonadaceae bacterium
ACGCGCGCCCGCGTCTGCTCGTCTGCGCCGCCGAGTCGTTGCCGGCGCTGCCGCGGGGCGCGGCCGGCGGCGCGGAGGTTCTGACGCTCGAAGAGGCTCTGGCGGAGTCGGCCGGCGAGAGCGCGGAGCCGTTGGGCGAAGGCGTGACGTCAGATAACGCGGCCTACGTCATCTACACCTCGGGCTCGACGGGGCGGCCGAAGGGCGTGGTCGTGGGGCATGCGGGGCTTGTGAACATGGTGGCGGCGCAGGTGGCCGCCTTCGGCGTCGGCGAGGGGAGCCGCGTGTTGCAGTTCGCCTCGCTCAGCTTCGACGCGTCGGTGTCGGAAATCTTCATGGCGCTCGCCGCGGGCGCGACGCTCCACCTCGCGCCGCAGGACGAGCTGACGTCCGTGCAGGCGCTGGCGCGGCTGCTGCGCGAAGAGAGAATCACGACCGTGACGCTGCCGCCGGCCGTGCTCGCGGCGCTCGCGCCCGACGACCTCACGACGCTGCGGACGGTGATAACCGCGGGCGACGCCTGCCCGGCCGACGTCATGCGCCGCTGGCAGCGCGGGCGCAACTTCTTCAACGCGTACGGCCCCACGGAGGCGAGCGTCTGCGCCACGATGCGGCAATGCGTCGCCGAGTCCGACCAGAACCCGCCCATCGGCCGCCCCATCGCGAACACGCGGGTCTACGTCCTGGGCGCAGACCTTCAAGTTCTCCCCGCCGGCGCGCCCGGCGAGCTGTACGTCGACGGCGTCGGACTCGCGCGCGGCTACCTGAACCGCCCCGCGCTGACGGCCGAGCGGTTCGTGCCCGACCCGTTCTCGCCTGAGCCGGGCGCGCGCATGTACCGGACGGGCGACCTCGTGCGCTGGCGCGTCGAGGGCGAGCTGGAGTTTTTAGGGAGAGCCGACCAGCAGGTGAAGGTGCGCGGGTATCGCATCGAGCTGGGAGAAGTAGAATCCGCGCTGGCGAGGCACGAAGGCGTGCGTCAGGCGGCGGCGGCGGTGCGCGAGGACGCGCCGGGCGACAAGCGACTGGTGGCCTACGTCGTCGCGCGTCCGCCCGTGCCGGGTGCGGGCGAGCTGCGCGCGCACCTGCAAGAGCTGTTGCCGCCTTACATGCTGCCCTCGGCCTTCGTCTTCCTCGCCGCGCTGCCGCTGTCGCCCAACGGCAAGCTCGACCGGCGCGCGCTGCCCGCGCCCGAGGCGACGCGGGCCGACTCGGCGCAGGAGTACGTCGCGCCGCGCACGCCCGCCGAGGAGAAGCTGGCCGGCATCTGGGCGGACGTGCTCGGCGTCGAGCGCGTCGGCGTCAACGACAACTTCTTCGAGCTGGGCGGCCACTCGCTGCTCGGCGCGCAGCTCATCTCTCACACGCTCGAAGCCTTCGGCGTCGAGCTGCCGCTCAAGACCGTCTTCGCCGCGCCGACCGTCGCCGAGCTGGCCGAACACCTTGAGCGCGAGCTGCAAGCGGGGCGGTCGCAGACGGTCGCCGCCATCGCGCGCGCGCCGCGGACGGAGGCGCTGCCGCCCTCCTTCGCGCAGCAGCGCATCTGGTTCCTCAACCAGTTGGACGCGGGCAGCCCCGCCTACAACATCGCCTCGGCGCTGCGCCTTCGCGGCGCGCTCGACGTGGGCGCGCTGAGGCGAACGCTGCGCGAGATCGTCCGCCGCCACGAAGTCCTGCGCACGGTTCTGCCGCTGGTCGAGGGCAAGGTCGTGCAGGTCATCACGGACGACGCGGGAGAGTTGCGGCTCGTCGACCTGTCCGCGTTGGGCGAGGCCGAACGCGAGGCGGAGGCCCCGCGGCTCGCCCTGGCGGAGGCGCGCACGCCGTTCGACCTGGCGCGCGGGCCGCTGCTGCGCTGCACCCTCCTACGCCTGCGGGATGACGAGCACGCGCTGCTGGTGACGATGCACCACGTCGTCTCGGACGGCTGGTCGATGGGCGTGCTGGTCAAAGAGGTGGCGGCGCTCTACGCGGCGTACGTCGAAGGCGAGGAGTCGCCGCTCGCCGAGCTTCCCGTGCAGTACGCCGACTTCGCCGCGTGGCAGCGCGAGTGGCTGCGGGGGCCGGTGCTCGAAGAACAGCTCTCCTACTGGCGCGGGCAACTGGCCGCGCCGCGCCCGGTGCTGGAGCTGCCGACCGACAGGCCGCGCACGTCCGTCCAGACGGCGCTCGGCGGGCGCGTGTCGCTGCCGCTTTCCGCCGAGTTGACCGAGGCGCTGCGCGCGCTCGGCCGGGGCGAAGGCGCGACGCCGTTCATGACGCTGCTAGCCGCCTTCAACGCGCTCCTGCACCGCTACACGGGGCAGGGGGAGTTCGCCGTCGGCACGCCCGTGGCGGGGCGCAGCCGCGCGGAGCTTGAGCCGCTCATCGGGTTCTTCGTCAACACGCTGGTGCTGCGCACCGAAGTGTCGGGTGCGCGGAGCTTCCGCGAGCTGCTCGGGCGCGTGCGCGAGGTGTCGCTCGCGGCCTTCGCGCATCAGGACGTGCCGTTCGAGAAGCTGGTCGAGGAGCTTCAGCCCGAGCGCGACCTCGGCCACCAGCCGCTCTTCCAGGTGATGTTCGTCATGCAGAACGCGCCGGTGGAGGTGCTGCGACTGCCGCGGCTGGAACTGACGCCGCTCCCGGTCGAGAGCACGACGGCGAAGTTCGACCTGACGCTCACCGTCGACGAGGTCGGCCCCGACCTCTCGGTCGCGCTCGAATACAACGCCGGCCTCTTCGACGCCGCCACCTGCGAGCGGATGCTCGCGCACTTCCGCGCGGTGCTGGCCGCCGCCGTCGCCGACCCCGACCGGGGCCTGTCCGAGCTGCCGCTGCTGACCGACGAGGAGCGCAGCCGGCAACTCGTCGTTTGGAACGCGACGGCCGCGCCGTACGAGCGCGGCGCGTGCCTGCACAGGCTCTTCGAGGCGCAGGCCGACCGCGCGCCCGCCGCGCCCGCGCTCAGTTGGGCGGGCGGTCAAATGACCTACGCGGAGCTTGAGGCGCGCGCCAACCAGTTCGCGCATCACCTGCGGCGGCGCGGCCTCGGGGCGGAGGCGCGCGTGGCCGTCATGCTGCCGCGCACGCCGGAGTTGGTCGTCGCGCTGCTCGGCATCTGGAAGGCGGGCTGCGCCTACGTGCCGCTCGACCCGGCCTACCCGGCGGCGCGTCTGCGCTTCATGCTCGAAGACGCGCGGCCGCGCCTGCTCGTCTGCGCCGACGAGTCGTTGCCGGCGCTCGGCGGCGAGCCGGGCGGCGTGTCGGTCGTCACGCCCGCGCAACTGTCGGCGGAAGTCGCGCGCGAGAGCGACGCGCGTCCGGCCGGCGGGGCGACAGAGCATAACGCGGCCTACGTCATCTACACGTCCGGCTCGACGGGTAAGCCCAAGGGCGTAGTCGTCGAGCACGCGGGCTTGTCGAACATGGTGGCGGCGCAGGTGGCTTCGTTCGGCGTGGGCGAGGGGAGCCGCGTGCTGCAATTCGCGTCGCTCAGCTTCGACGCCTCCATCTTCGAGACGGCGATGGCGCTGGCGACGGGCGCGACGCTCTGCCTCGGCTCGCAGGAGGCGCTGCTGCCCGGCCCCGACTTCGTCGAGCTGCTGCGCTCGCAGGCCGTCACGCTCGTGACGCTGCCGCCGTCGGTGCTCGCCAGCCTGCCGGACGCCGACCTGCCGGCGCTGAAGACCATCACGGTGGCGGGCGAGGCTTGCCCGGCCGAGGTGGTGGCGCGCTGGGCGCGCGGGCGCAGCTTCTTCAACCTGTACGGGCCGACCGAGGCGACCGTCTGGTCGACGATGTCCGAGTGCGACGAGCACACGCCCAAGCCGCTCATCGGCCGCCCCATCGCTAACACTCAGGTTTACGTTTTGGGCGCAGACTTTGAGCCCGCGCCCGTCGGCGCGCCCGGCGAGCTGTACGTCGGCGGCGTCGGACTGGCGCGCGGCTATCACGGGCGGGCGGCGCTGACGGCCGAGCGGTTCGTGCCCAGCCCGTTCTCGGGGGAGCCGGGCGCGCGCATGTACCGGACGGGTGACCTTGTGCGGTGGCGCGGCGACGGCGAGTTGGAGTTCTTAGGGCGAGTCGACCAGCAGGTGAAGGTGCGCGGGTACCGCATCGAGCTGGGCGAGGTCGAGGCGGCGCTGGCGAGGCACGAAGGCGTGCAGGCGGCGGTCGCGGCGGTGCGCGAGGACGCGCCGGGCGATAGGCGGCTCGTCGCCTACGTCGTGCCGCGCGAGGGGGCGGCGACGACGGCCGCGGGGTTGCGCAGCTTCATGCAGGAGACGCTTCCGGGGTACATGGTGCCCGCGTCGTTCGTCTTCCTCGCCGCGCTGCCGCTCACGCCCAACGGCAAGCTCGACCGGCGCGCGCTGCCCGCGCCCGGCGACGCGCACGCCGAGCGCGAGGCCGTCTACGTCGCGCCGCGCAGCCGAATCGAACAGACCATCGCGGCCGTCTGGCAGGAGGCGCTGAAGGTCGAGCGCGTCGGCGTCCACGATAACTTCTTCAACCTCGGCGGCCACTCGCTGCTGCTCGCGCAGGTGCACGCGAAGCTCCGCGAGCAGTTCGGCGAGCGGCTGACCATCCTCGACCTCTTCCGCCACCCGACGGTCGAGACGCTGGCCCGCCACCTGCGCGGGGCCACGGACGAGCGCGCCGCCGTCGCCGAGAGCCACGGGCGGGCCGCGACGCGGCGCGACCTGCTGATGCGGCAGGCGCGGATGCGCCAGCAGCAGGCCGCCGACAACGCCATGCAAGGAGCGAGCAATGAATAACCCGGACTCGTTCGAGCACCTGGGGCAGATAGCCGTCGTCGGCATGGCGCTGCGCTTTCCCGGCGCGCGCGACCACGCCGAGTTCTGGCGGAACCTCCGCGGCGGCGTCGAGTCGGTCGCCTTCTTCTCCGACGAGGAGCTGGCCGCCGAGGGCGTGCCCGCCGAGCTGCTGCGTAACCCGAAGTACGTCAAGGCCAACGGGCTCCTGCCCGACGTCGACATGTTCGACGCGGCCTTCTTCGGCGTGAACCCGAAGGAGGCGCGCCTCACCGACCCGCAGCACCGCCTGCTGCTCGAATGCGCGTGGGCGGCGCTCGAAGACGCGGGCTACGACTCGGAGCGTTACGAGGGGCGCGCCGGCGTCTACGTCAGCGAGAGCTTCAACACATACTTCCTCTTCAACCTGCTGCCGAACCGCGAGCTGCTCCAGTCGGTCGGCATGGTGCAGACGGCGCTCGGCAACGACCGCGACTTTCTCGCCACGCGCCTCTCGTTCAACCTGAACCTGCGGGGGCCCAGCGTCGTCGTGCAGTCGGCCTGTTCCAGCTCGCTCGTGGCGATTCACCTCGCCAGCCAGAGCCTCGTCTACGGCGAGTGCGACATGGCCGTGGCGGGCGGCGTCTCGGTCAGCCTGCCGCAGCGGAGCGGCTACTTCTACCAGGAGGGCGGCATCAACTCGCCCGACGGCCACTGCCGCCCCTTCGACGCGCGCGCGCAGGGCACGGTCGGCGGCAACGGCGTCGGCCTCGTCGTGCTGAAGCGGCTCGACGACGCGCTGGCCGCGGGCGACCACGTCTACGCCGTCATCAAGGGCTCGGCCGTCAACAACGACGGCGCGGTCAAGATAGGCTACACCGCGCCGAGCATCGAGGGGCAGGCGCGCGTCATCGCCGAGGCGCTGGGCGTGGCGCGCGTCGACCCGTCGACCGTCACCTACGTCGAGGCGCACGGCACGGCGACGCCGCTCGGCGACCCCATCGAGCTGGCCGCGCTCACGCAGGCCTTCCGCGACTCGACGGACGAGAAGGGCTTCTGCGCCGTCGGCTCGGTCAAGTCGAACTTCGGGCACCTCGACGCCGCCGCCGGCGTGGCGGGGCTCATCAAGACGGTGCTCGCGCTGAGGAACAAGGAGCTTCCGCCGTCGCTCCACTTCGAGCGGCCGAACCCGCAGATTGATTTCGAGAACAGCCCCTTCTACGTCAACGCGGAGCTTAAGCCTTGGGAGACGAGGGGCGGCGCGCCGCGGCGGGCCGGGGTCAGCTCGTTCGGCATCGGCGGGACGAACGCGCACGTCGTCCTCGAAGAAGCGCCCGCGCGCACGTCGGGCACGACGGCGCGGCCGTGGCAGTTGCTGGTGCTGTCGGCGCAGACGCGCACCGCGCTCGAACGCGCGACGGACAACCTCGTCGCCGCGCTCCGGGAGAACGCGGATGTCAACCTCGCCGACGTGGCCTACACGCTGCAAACTGGGCGGCGGGGCTTCGCGCACCGGCGGATGCTCGTCTGCCGCGACGTGGGCGACGCCGTCGCGGCGCTCGCCGCGCGCGACCCGCAGCGCGTCTTCGACGGCCACGCCGAGGGCGCGCGCGGCGTCGCGTTCATGTTCCCCGGCCAGGGCGCGCAGTACGTCAACATGGGCCGGGAGCTTTACAACGTCGAGCCGGAGTTCCGCGCGGCGCTCGACAAGTGCGCCGAGCTGCTCAGGCCGCACCTCGGGCTCGACGTGCGCGAGGTGCTGTTCGCCGACGGCGGGCGCGTCGAAGAGGCCGCGCGGCAGTTGCACGAGACGCGCCTGACGCAGCCCGCGCTCTTCGCCGTCGAGTACGCGCTCACAAGGATGTGGCTGAGCTGGGGCGTCGAGCCGGAGGCGCTCGTCGGGCACAGCCTGGGCGAGTACGTGGCGGCCTGCGTGTCGGGCGTGCTGACGCTTGAGGACGCGCTGCGGCTGGTGGCGGCTCGCGGGCGTCTGATGCAGGAGGCACCGGCGGGGGCGATGCTGAGCGTGGCGCTGGGCGAGGCGGAGGTCGCGCCTCTGCTCGGCGACTCGCTGTCGCTCGCCGCCGTCAACTCGGCGCGGCAGTGCGTCGTCGCGGGCGACGGCGCGCGGGTCGAGGTCTTGCGGCGGGAGTTAAGCGAGCGCGGCGTCGCGTGCCGCGTGTTGCAGACGCGGCACGCCTTTCACTCGGAGTTGATGGACGGCATGCTCGCGGAGTTCCGCGACGCCGTCGTCGGCGCGTCGTTCGGCGAGCCGCAGATTCCTTACGTGTCGAACGTGACGGGTCAGTGGGCCAGCGCCGCGGAGGTGCAGGAGGCCGACTACTGGGTGCGGCAGTTGCGCGGCACGGTGCGGTTCGACGCGGGGCTGCGCACGCTGACGGCGGGCGACGAGCGCGTGCTGCTCGAAGTCGGGCCCGGCCAGACCTTGAGCAACCTTGCGCGGCGGCTCGGGCCGGGCGCGCACGCGCACACGGCGCTGCCCACGCTCAAGACGGAGCGCGACTCGGCGGGCGACGCCGACTTTCTGCTGACGACGGCGGGCCGCCTCTGGCTCGCGGGCGTGAAGCTCGACTGGCAGCGGTTCCACGAGGGAGAGCGCCGCCTGCGCCTGCCGCTGCCCGCCTACCCGTTC
>DASVSK010000463.1:0-5952 GCA_036388135.1 Pyrinomonadaceae bacterium
CCCCGGCGTCGGCCGACGCGCCCGCGTCCGCGGGCCGCGGGGCGGCCTGCTGCGCCGCCGCGCCCTCCTCGGCGAAGACGTCCAGCTCGTAACGCTCCAGCTTTGAAAGCACCTCGCGCGCGCGCGCCAGCACCGCGGGCGGGAGCCCGGCGAGCCGCGCGACCTCGATGCCGTAGGACTTCGACGCGCGTCCGCGCTCTATCTTGTAGAGGAAGATGACCTCGCCCTCGCGCTCGGCGACGCGTATGCGGTAGTTCTGCGCGCCGGGCAGGCGCTCGGCCAGCTCGGTCAGCTCGTGGTAGTGGGTGGCGAAGAGCGTCTTCGCGGAGTGCTCGGCCGAGTCGTGCAGGTGCTCGGCGACGGCCCAGGCGATGGAGAGCCCGTCGAAGGTGGCGGTGCCGCGGCCTATCTCGTCGAGGAGGACGAGCGAGCGCGGCGTCGCGTTGTGGAGGATGGCCGCCGTCTCGGTCATCTCGACCATGAAGGTCGAGCGGCCGCGCGAGAGGTCGTCCGAGGCACCGACGCGCGTCCAGATGCGGTCGAGCACTGGCAGCCGCGCGCGCTCGGCGGGCACGAAAGAGCCCATCTGCGCCAGGAGGCAGATGATGGCCGTCTGCCGGAGCAGGGTGCTCTTGCCGCCCATGTTCGGCCCCGTGATGATGAGCAGGCGCTCGTCGGAGCCGTTCATGTAGAGGTCGTTCGGGACGAAGGGCGTCTCGCCGATGGCCTCGATGACGGGGTGGCGTCCCGCCTTAATTTCCAGCTCGTCGCCGTCGTGAAGCTCGGGCCGCTCGTAGCGGCGGCGGGCGGCGACCTCGGCGAGCGACGCGAGCACGTCGAGGACGGAGAGGGCGCGCGCCGTCGCGTGCAGGCGGCGCGTCTGCTGCGCGACCTGCGCGCGCACCTCGCCGAAGATGCGCGTCTCGATTTCTAGGATGCGCCCCTCCGCGCCGAGAACCTTCTGCTCCCACTCCTTCAGCTCGGGCGTCGTGAACCGCTCGGCGTTGGAGAGCGTCTGCCGCCGCTCGTAGTCGGCGGGCACGCGCGGGGCGAGCGCCTTCGAGACCTCGATGAAGTAGCCGAAGACGTTGTTGAAGCGAACGCGCAGGCTGCTGATGCCGGAGCGCGAGCGCTCGCGCGACTCGATGGCGGCGATGGTCTGCTTGGCGTCGCGGCTCACGGAGCGCAGTTCGTCCAGCTCCGCGTCGAAGCCTTCGCGGACGACGCCGCCCTCCGAGAAGTTGACGGGCGGGTCGTCGCTGACGGCGCGGCCGATGAGGTCGCGTACGTCGGGCATCTCGTCCGCGTTCTCGACGACGACCTGGAGGAGCGACGCCTCGGCGTCCGATAAGGCCGAGCGGATGGCGGGGACCTGGTTGAGAGAGCGCCGCAGGGCGACGAGGTCGCGCGGGGTCGCGGTGCCCATGTTGATGCGCCCCGTGAGGCGTTCGAGGTCGGAGACTTCTTTGAGGAGAGAGCGCGCGCGGTCGCGGCGCATCTGCGAGCGGTGGAGGTCGCCGACGGCCGAGAGCCGCGCCTCTATCTCGCCGCGGCGGACGGACGGGCGGAGCATCCACGAGCGGAGCAGGCGCGCGCCCATCCCCGTCACGGTCGCGTCGATGACGTTGAGCAGGGAAGCGCCGCGGCCGCCGCCCTGCGACTCGACGAGTTCGAGGTTGCGGCAGGTGACCGAGTCGACGACGAGGTGGTCGTGGGTCTCGAAGAAGGAGAGGTCTGTGACGTGCGCGGCGGCGTCGCGCTGCGTATCGCGCGCGTAGCGGAGGCACGCGCCCGCGGCGCTGACGGCCGCGACCTTGCCGCCGAGGCCGTAGCCTTCGAGCGTGCGCGCCCCGAACTGTTCGAGCAGGAGCGACGCGCAGGAGGTCGGCTCCCACAGCCAGTCTTCGAGGGGCGTGAGCGGCAGGCCGTCGCCCTTCGCCGCGTCGTGCTCGGCCGGCGTGATGCGCGCGACGGGCGCGTCGGGGTCGCCTTCGCGCGGCTCGCCGCCGAGCGGGAGCGGGGCGGTGTGCGCGGCGGCGGCGTAAGCCTCCCTGACGAGGGGGGCCAGCGAGCGCGGGAAGAGAAGCTCGCGCGGGGCGTAGGATTCGACGTCGGCGCGGACGCGCGCCCAGGCGTCGGGCCCCGTGACTTCGGTGGCGCGGAAGTCGCCGGTCGAGAGGTCGAGGAAGGCCGCGCCGTACGTGTCGCCCGCGCCGCAGACCGCGGCGAGGTAGAGCGACTCTTTGGCGTCGACGAGGTGCGCGTCGACGGCCGTGCCCGGCGTGATGACGCGGACGACCTCGCGGCGGACGAGCTTCTTCGCCTTCGAGGGGTCTTCGGTCTGCTCGCAGATGGCGACGCGGTAGCCCTTGCGTATCAGGCGCGCGACGTGTGTGGCGACGGCGTGGTGCGGGACGCCGCACATCGGGATGGGCTGGCCGCGCTCCTTGTGCCGCGCGGTGAGCGTGATCTCAAGCTCGCGCGCGCCGGTGATGGCGTCCTCGAAGAAGAGCTCGTAAAAGTCGCCGAGGCGGAAGAAGAGGAGCGCGCCGGGGTGCTGCCGCTTCAGCTCCTGGTACTGCCGCAGCATCGGCGTCAGCGTTGAGTTCGTGGTCGTCATTGCAGTTGAAACGGCCTGCGTGAAGGGCGGAATTTTTCGACCGCAGGTGCGAGCCCAAAGCTACCACAGACGGTGTTGAAAGGCACGACACGCCGCGCGCGGCCGTGGGGCTCGGCGTCGACGCAGAAAATCCCCAACCCTTCGGGATAAAACCGTGACAGCGTTGGCGGAGAGTTGCGCTTCGGAGCCGAGGGAGGACGGTTGCAGGGGATGAGTCTCGCCCTACAGGTCGCCACGCTCTTCGTGCTCGCGATCCCCATCGCGTGCGTCGCGTGGACGGTGACGCACGAGGAGGTCTTCCGCGAGCCGCGCGAGTTCTGCGCCCGAAGGAGCCAGTCCTGCCGCCGCTGGTACCAGAGGAAGTTCTTCTACCTCTTCACCTGCGAGTACTGCTTCAGCCACTACGTCACGGTCTTCTTCCTCTACGTCACGCGCTTCCACCTTCTCTACGACGACTGGCGCGGCTACCTGGTCGGCGGCTTCGCGCTCGTCTGGGTCGCCAACCAGTACATGAGCCTCTACGGCCGCCTGCGGCTCGACATCAAGAGCGAGAGGCTGGAGACGACCATCAAGGAGAAGATAGCCGAGAAGGTCAAAGGCGACGGGTGACGGGAAGAGAACGAAAGGTGACGGGTGATGAGCGGTTAGAAGACCCGACGCCCGCGGCTTTTCCCGTCACACGTCGCCCGCCACCTTTCGCTAGAGGAAGAAGACCTCCGCGACGCGGTATATCTCTTCGTCGAGGCGTTTGATCTTGCGGACGGCGTCGTCGAGGGGGATGGAGACGACCTTGTTGCCGCGCAGCGCCGCCATCTGCCCCCACTGCTTTTCCAGAATCATCTCGAACGCCTTGACGCCGAAGCGCGTCGCCAGCACGCGGTCGAAGGCCGAGGGCGAGCCGCCGCGCTGCACGTAGCCGAGGTTGGCGTGTCGCGTCTCGATGCCGGTGTGGTGCTCGATCTCCTGCGCGAGGTGAAAGCCGATGCCGCCGAGCCGCCCGTGGCGGTAAATCTGCCCCCGGGCCGCCTCGTCGAGGAAGTTCTCCTCCTCGTGCGGGTGCGCGTCCTCGGCGACGACGATGATGGAGAAGGCGCTGCCCTGCTGCACCCTGCGCCGCAGCAGCTCGCAGACGCGCGAGAGGCGGAAGGGGTGTTCGGGGACGAGGATGACGTCGGCCCCGCCGGCGATGCCCCCGTAGGCGGCAATCCAGCCGGCGTGCCGCCCCATCACCTCGATGACCATCACGCGGTGGTGCGACTCCGCGGTCGAGTGCAGGCGGTCGACCGCCTCCATCACGGTGTTGACCGCCGTGTCGAAGCCGAAGGGGAAGTCCGTCCCGTCGAGGTCGTTGTCGATGGTCTTCGGGATGCCGACGAGGGGGAGGCCGTACTCGTGCCAGACGTCGCGCGCGGCGCGCAGGGTGCCCTCGCCCCCGACGACGACGAGCGCGTCGAGCGCGTGCCTCTCCCAAGTCGCGCGCATGCGCGCCGGGTAGTCCGGCCCGTCCTGCGGGTTGGTGCGCGAGGTGCCGAGGATGGTCCCGCCGCGTGGGAGGATGCCTGTGACCGAGAGGCGCGTGAGCGGTCTCACGTCATCTTCGATCAGGCCGCGCCAGCCGTTCATCACGCCGAGGACTTCGGCCCCTTCGGCCAGCATCGAGCGGCGGACGACCGCGCGGATGACGGCGTTTAGACCCGGGCAGTCGCCGCCCCCCGTCAGTATCCCTACACGAACACCCATGGAAACACCTTTCCCGCCCCTTGCACGAAACCGCCGAATTGATTTGATTTGGAGACCACGCCTATAATCTCGCGACAAATCGCGGCGTGTCAAACAACTGTAATTTTTATTCGCGCGGCGGCGCGCCCGGAGGGGGTTCGACTTGGGAGAGGGTTTGCTGACGCTCGGCGTGGACACTTCGACCGAGATGAGGAGCGTCGCGCTGCTGCGCGGGGGGCGCGTGCTCTCCGCGTCGACGACGGGGCTGCGCGAGGGCGGCTCCGCGGGTCTGTTGGCGGACGTCGACCGCGTGCTGGCCTCCGCCTCGCTCGGCCTGAAGGACGTCGGGCTGTTCGCGGCCGCCGCCGGGCCGGGGAGCTTCACGGGCCTGCGCTCGGGGCTCGCGACCGTCAAGGGGCTGGCGCTGACGCTGGGCAGGCCCGCGGTCGGCGTGCCGACGCTCCACGCGGTCGCGTACGCCGCGCGCCCCGCGAGTCGCGTGGCGGCTCTGATACCGGCCGGGCGCGGCGAAGTCTTCGCGCAGCTCCTCGGCGTGAGCGCCGAAGGCGTCGTCACCGAAATCGAAAGCCCCACGCACGTCCCGCCCGCGCGTCTCTTAGAAAGGGTCGCGCTGCTCGGCGGCGGCGTGAAGTGGGCCGGCGGCGGGGCCTTCAAATTTGAGGAGCAGATACGGCAGGCCGCCGGGGCCGCGGGAATCGAGTTCGTCGTCGCGGGCGGGGAGGTGAGTGCCGCGGACGACGCGTGGGTGCTCGCGCCCGCCGCGGAGGCGCTCGCCGAGGCCGTCGCGGCGCTCGCACACGCGAGGCTCGCCGGCGGGGCCGGGGTGTGGGACGCCGGGTCGCTCGGCGCAATTTACGTCAGGCCGTCGGACGCGGAGTTGAAGGGTCAATGGCACGCGCAAGGATGAGGGTCGAACTCGAACGGGCGGGCTGCGTCATCGTGCCGATGAGCGAGCACGACCTTCTGGAGGTCGTCGAGATAGAGGAGTCGACCGGCCTCAGCCAGTGGGGCTGGGAGGCGTACAGGGCGGAGCTGGAGAAGCCGGAGGCGGTGATGCTCGTGGCGCGCCGGAACGCGCCCGGGGGGCCGGGCGGGCGGCTCCTGAGCGGCTACCTCGCGGCGCGCATCAACGCCGACGAGCTGCACGTCAACAACATCGGCGTGTGGCCGGAGTCGCGCCGCAGGGGCGTGGGCGGCGCGCTGCTCGGCGCGGCGCTCGAACTCGCGGCGCGCGCCGGCGCGCAGGAGGCCGTGCTGGAGGTGCGGGCCGGCAACCTCCCCGCGCAGGCCATGTACGAGCGGTTCGGCTTCGCGGTCGTCGGCGAGAGGAAGAACTACTACAAGGAGCCCGTCGAGAACGCGAAAATAATGACCAGGCGGCTGGCACCAACCGCTTGATACGTGTTGCGAATTGGGCTAACATTTTCCCCCACGGAACGGCCGCGCATTTTATCGAGGTGAGGCTCCCGCGCGGGCGCTCGAACACACCACTCCAAGCATCTGAAAGGAGACTCTCCGCAATGGAATTGACCAACACGGACGGCCTGAAAGAGGAGTTGATAGCCATCGACCCGGAGTTCCGTGAGCTGGCG
>DASVSK010000464.1:0-3859 GCA_036388135.1 Pyrinomonadaceae bacterium
ACGCGTCGGGCAACTACACGATCCTGAACCTCCTGTCCGGCGTGGTCTATACCGTCTCGCCGATACCCGACGGGCAGTACTCTTTCAGCCCCGGCCCCGTGACCTTCTCGGGCGCGGGGGCCAACATGGTCTTCAACTTCAGTGCCTCGGCCGGAAACCCCATCGACGGCTCGGCGAGGTTCGTCGAGCAGCACTACCAGGACTTCCTCGGCCGCGCGGCCGACGCGCCGGGGCTCGCACACTGGACGAACGACATCGAGAGCTGCCAGGGCAACCTGGCCTGCCGCGACGCCAAGCGCATCAACGTCTCGGCGGCCTTCTTCCTCTCCATCGAGTTCCAGGAGACGGGCTACCTCGTCCACCGCATGAACAAGGCGGCCTACGGCGACGCGGGCGACCCCTCGACGGGGCTGGTGGTGCCCGTCCTCAAGCGCGAAGTGCTTTTGCAGGACGCGCCGCTCATCGGCAGGGACGTCGTCGTCGGGCAGGGCACGTGGGTGCAGCAGCTTGAGACGAATAAGACGAGCTACGCGCAGATTTTCGTCCAGCGGCCGGTCTTCATGGGCGAGTATCCCGCGACGATGACGGCGGGGCAGTTCGTCGAAAAGCTGTACGTGAAAGCGGGCATCGCGCCGACGCCGGCCGAGCGCAGCGCCGCCCTCGCGGCCTTCGGCCCGGGAGGCGTCGCCGGGCGCGCGGCCGCGCTCCGCTCCGTGGCGGAGAGCTCGACCCTCGACAGGGCCGAGAAGAACCGGGCCTTCGTCCTGATGCAGTACTTCGGCTACCTCCGGCGCAACCCCAACGACGCGCCCGAGGCGAACCTGAACTACGCGGGCTGGAACTTCTGGCTCGGCAAGCTCAACGAGTTCGGCGGCGATTTCGTCCGCGCCGAGATGGTCAAGGCGTTCCTCGACTCGGCCGAGTACCGCCGCCGGTTCGGGCAGTGACGCGGCGCGAAGGGTGAAGGGTGAAGGGCGGGGGACGAAAAAAGGCAGAACCGCTTTATTTCATCCCCCGTCCTTCACCCTTCACCTTTCCCCGGTTGCGCGGGCGCGAGGCTTACGCGTAAAATGCGGTTTCTTTACTCCAGCGGCTCGCCCGACCTGGAGGGGCGGCCCCGCCGGGGCCGCGCCGCGGGCGTCCCGCTTCGAGCCTGCGCCCGAAAGTCTCCCTTGGGCTTATTCGTCACCGATCTCATATGCTCCCGTCCGGAGGATTTTTCGTGAAGCACGCTTTCCGTCTGTCGCGCGTCCGCGCGGCCGTCTTCGCGCTCGCCGCCGTCTTCGGCGGCGTCGCCGCCCCCGCGCGGGCGCAGACGCTCTCGCCGGCGCCCGATACCGCCATCTTCCAGATCACCACGACGACCATCCCGCCGACGCCGACGCCCACCCCCACGGCGACGCCGACGGCCACCCCGACCCCCGGCGGGACGCTCGCGCCCGTCCCGCGCGACTCCTTCGCCACCGACGTCAGCGGCAGCGGGCGCTTCGTCGTCATCGAGTCGTCGGGCGACATCGCCACCGACCGCAGCGCCGCGCGCAACAACGTCGACGGCAACCAGGAAATCTTCCTCTTCGACTACGCGCAGCGCCGCATCTTCCAGATCACGAACACGACGAGCGTGCTCCGGGACGCGGCCAAGTCGTCGGCCGACCCGACGAACATCGACGTCAACGTGGTCAACCTGCGGCCCTCCATCAGCCACGACGGGCGCTGGATCGTCTTCGCCTCGAACGCCTACAGCGACGCGAACCTCTCGCTGACGCCGAAGAACTTCGACGGCCCGGCCAACGCAACCGCGCTCAGGGCCGACGGCAACACCGAAATCTTCATCTACCGCATCCCGGACGTCCCGGCGGTCGACCTCTCGCAGGGCACCGAGGTCGCCATCATCGACCTGGCCGCGAACACGCCGCAGCGCGTCACCTTCACGCCGGCGTCGGCAAGGCCGCGCGCGGCCACGGCCAACAACCCGGCCTTCTTCGCGCTCGACAACAACGCGCCGCAGGTCAACGATAACGGCGCGCTCGTCGTCTTCGTCTCGAAGGCGCGCGCCGGCATCGTCGGCTCGAACAACGCCGACGGCAACAAGGAGATTTTCCTCTACCGGAACACGGGGGACGCGGCCGGCACCTTCCTCCAGTTGACGGCGACGGCCGACGTGCCCGCCCCGGGCAACCCGCTGCCGCGCCTCGTCTTCAACGAGAACCCGTCCGTCTCGTCGTGCCTCGACGCGGCCGGGTGCCGCATCGCCTTCATTTCGAACGCCGACAACGTCGCCACCGAGGGGCAGGCCGAGGCGGACGTCAACAAGGGCAACGGCGAAATCTTCGTCGCCGACTACAACCCCGCGACCGGCGCGCGCACGGCCGTGCGCCAGGTCACGCGGACGCCGCTCGACCCGACGCTCGGGCGCGAGGGCGTGAGCGTCAACCTGCTCACAGGGGGCCGCCGCATCAGCCGCGACGCCAGCCGCGTCGTCTTCGAGTCCACCGCCGCCGGGTTCAACCCCGACGGCACTCTCAACGGCTCCGTCGTGGCGACGACCGGCATCTTCATCGCCAACGTCGCGGGCGGCTCCCCGGCCTTCGCGCAGGTCTCGACGCGCGCGCCCGCAGACCAGGTCGACGTCGAGCTGCACTTCCCGACCTTCACGGGCGACGGCACGCGCGTCGTCTGGGCGTCGAACCTGAACCTCCGGCCGGACGGCACCGTCTCGACGGCCGCGAACGAGGGGCTCAACCAGGCGAACCGCGTGCAGGTCTTCTCCGCGCCCGTCGGCGCGCTCACGACCGTCTCGCGCGTGACGAACCTCCTGACCGGCACGTTCGTCGGCGTCCAGCCGCTGCCGTCCGACAACGTCCGCCGGATGGCGCTCAGCCTGAGCACCGAGCAGGGCGGCGGCAACGCCGACCAGCTCAACGAGGCTTTCTACCAGCTCATCCCGGTCGTGACGAGCGAGACGCCCGCGCCCTCGCCGACGCCCGCGACCACGGCCGCGCCGGTCTCGTTCTTCACGGGCGCGAGCAGCCGCGCCGTCGTCTCGGCGACGCCCGCGCCGACGCCGCCCGACGTGACGGGGCTCGCGCCCGGCATGCTCGGCATCGCGCGCTCGACGCTCACGCTCTCGCCCGCGACGAGCGAGGTCGACCGCAACAACGCGCACGAGACGCAGCGCCGCCCGCCGCTCCCGCTCGAACTCTCGGGCATCAGCGTCACGGTCTCGGGCGCGGCCGCCGGGCTCTTCTTCGTCGCGCCCAACCAGGTCAACTTCGTCGTGCCGCCGGGGCTCGCCGCCGCGGCGACGCCGCTGCCCGTCAGCATCTTCAACAACGGCGCGCTCGTCCGCACGTCGCTCCTGCTCAACGCGGCGCAGCCCGACGTCTTCACCTCGACGAACGGGCCGGGCGGCCGCGCCGCCGTGCTCAACGTGACCAACCCGTGCGTCGCGCCGCCGGGCGAGCCGTTCGCCGTCACGACGACGAGGCCGGCGGGCTCGGGCGCGACGGGCGACTGCACCTCCGCGCAGACCGAGACGGCCGCGACGCAACTGCTCATCATGCTGACGGGCGTGCGCGGCGTGACCTCGGGGGCCGGCGTCACCGTGCGCATCGGCACCACCGACATCGTCGGCACGGCCGGCGCGGACAGCCCCGTCCGCGTCAGCCGGTCGAACACGCCCGGCTTCGACCAGATCACGGTCACGCTACCGGCCTCGCTCGCGGGCGCGGGCGACGTGCCCGTCATCGTCTCCGTCACGGTCGGCGGCACCACCTTCACCAGCCGCCCGGCCGACACCGCCCCGCGCATCACGATTCAGTGAGGCAGTAGTCAGTAGACAGTAGTCAGTAGACAGTAG
>DASVSK010000465.1:0-1632 GCA_036388135.1 Pyrinomonadaceae bacterium
GGACGACGTGGCAGTACGACGTGCTGTGCGTCGCCATCCTGGCCTTCGTATTTCTTACGCCTAAAGGGTGGTTCGAGCGGGGCGAACTCGCCTGCGCGCCTGCGCATCAAAATGGGCTCGGAGCGGCACAAAAGCTGCTTATCAGAACGACGGGGGCGGCCGCGACCGCCCAGCCGGACGCGCACGACCTGGAAAGGTGCGCGCGCAAGATCACGGGCGAGCCGTCCCGCCGCGTCAAGGGCTGGCGGGAACTGAAGAGCACGGACGGTCGTACGGTCGCTTTTGAGGTTGACACTGAGCCGTAAACCCCTATACTTACCCGGTTTTGCGACCGGGGCAGGAAGTCTCCCCGAACGTTTGAAGGAGTTAGCATGAAGAAGATTTTCGCGCCCGCCCTCGCCATACTGATGCTCGCCGCCTCGCTCTCGGTCGCGCCCCCCAGCGCCCGCGCGCAGGGGCCGGGGATGATTAGCTCCATCCTCAACAAGATGGACCGCAACCGCCGGTCGCTCGGCTCGCTGCGCGCCTCGGTACACATGCAGAAGTACAACGCGCAGATTCGGACGGCGGACGACCAGTTCGGCGACGTGCAGTACGTCGCCGCCAAGGGGCGCGACGCCAACGTCCGCGTAGACTGGAAGCGCCCCACGGTCGAGATGCTCGCCGTCTCCGGCGGCCAGTACACGCTCTACCGCCCGCGCCTGAACCAGGCCTACCAGGGGGCGACGAAGTCCGTCGGCAATAATAAGGGGAAGGCGGGCAGCGTGCTCGGCTTCGCGCTCAACATGTCGGGCGCGCAGGCGAAGAACCAGTTCAACGTCGAGCTGGTCGGCGAGGGCGAGCTTTACAGGGGCAGCCCGCACGTCTGGTGGCTGAAGCTCACGCCGCGCGGCAGCGCCCCCTACCAGTTCGCGGAGATTTGGGTGACCGACGACGGCATGCCCATCCAGACGCGCGTCACCGAGAAGAACGGCGACGCGACGACCGTCCGGCTGACCAACATCCAGCGCAACGCGGCCGTCCCCGGCAACGCCTTCCAGATCGACCTGCCCGCGGGCACGAAGATCGTCAAGGGCTAACGCGCCCGCGGGTTTGAGAGCTTAACGAGTTTGAGAGTTTAAGAGGCGAAGGGTTCTGCCCGCCGGGAGTGGTCAGGGCCCTTCGCTTTTTTGCGCCCCGCACGCCGCAAGCCGCCGCGAGCCGGGGGCGCTTGATTTGGACGCCCGCTTTGCGTATTGTCTAGCGGCATCTTCCCGA
Source organism: Pyrinomonadaceae bacterium (assembly GCA_036388135.1). Lineage (GTDB taxonomy): Bacteria > Acidobacteriota > Blastocatellia > Pyrinomonadales > Pyrinomonadaceae > QHXN01. Next base: position 1,258 of record DASVSK010000465.1, read on the forward strand.
AGGAGACGCCCCGCGCCGCAACATCCCCGCGCGGGGCGGGCACACAGACACAGCCTTGATGAAGCGAAGCACGTTTCTGAAGTTGAAGCTGCGCGAGGCGAGTTTCATTAGCCGCGCGCTGATGCGCACCGACCACCCCGTTTTGGCGCACGTAATCCCCATGCGCCGCTGCAACCTCGCCTGCACATACTGCAACGAGTTCGACAAGACGTCCGACCCCGTCCCGCTCGACGCGATGAAGAGCCGTCTGGACGCGCTCGCGCGGCTCGGCACGTCGGTCATCACCATCTCGGGCGGCGAGCCGATGATGCACCCCGACCTCGAAGGAATCATCCGCCACATACGCCGTCGCGGGATGATCGCCGGGCTCATCTC
>DASVSK010000466.1:0-3031 GCA_036388135.1 Pyrinomonadaceae bacterium
CATGAGGAGTCGCAGGGCCGCGCGGTTCTCCGAGCCCGTCCCGCGCTCGATGTGCCCGGCCTTCTCAAGCGTGATGAGCGCCGACTGGACGGCCATCTCGTTGCGGACGGCGGCGCGCGCCGCTATCTCGCGCGTCGAAAGCTCGATGCGGCTCTGGTTCGTGCCGACCAGCGCCTCGTAGACCTTCGCTATCAGCTCGGGCGGCGGGTACGAGCCCTCGATGAAGTAGTCCTGCGTGCGCTTGTCGGCGTAGTTGAAGAGGAGCAGGCAGACCGACTGCTGGCCGTCGCGCCCGGCGCGGCCTATCTCCTGGTAGTAAGCCTCGATGGAGCCGGGCAGGTGGAAGTGGACGACGAAGCGGATGTCGGGCTTGTCTATCCCCATGCCGAAGGCGTTGGTGGCGACGATGAGCTGCGTGCGCCCCGACATGAAGTCTTCCTGCGCGCCCACGCGCTCCTCGTCGGTCATCCCCGCGTGGTAGCCGACGACCGAGAGCCGCGCCTCCTGTAGCTTCCGCGTGATCTGCTCAACCGACTTGCGCGTCGAGGTGTAGACGATGCCGGACTGCCCCTTGTACTCGTCGGCGAGCTGGCGGATGCGCGCGTACTTCTCGCGCTCCTTCTCGGTGTGGACGACGCCGAGCGAGAGGTTCGGGCGGTCGAAGCCGCTGACGAAGGCGCGTGGCTCGTCGAGCTTGAGCTGGTCGATGATGTCGGCGCGGACGTAAGGGGTGGCCGTCGCGGTGAGCGCCACGGTCTGCGGCTGCCCGATGCGCTCGCGGAAGGACTGGAGGCGCAGGTAGTCGGGGCGGAAGTCGTGACCCCATTGCGAGATGCAGTGCGCCTCGTCGACGGCGAAGAGGGAGATTTGAGCGTTCTTCAGCGTCTCGACGAAGTGGTTGCTGCGGAAGCGCTCGGGCGCGACGTAGAGCAGCTTGAACTCGCCGCGGCGGACGCCCGCGATGCGCTCCTTCTGCTCCTCGAAGTCGAGCGAGCTGTTGATGAAGGTCGCGGGCAGGCCGCGCGCGTGGAGCGCGTCCACCTGGTCTTTCATCAGCGCGATGAGCGGCGAGACGACGACCGTCACGCCGTCGCGCATCAGCGCCGGGAGCTGGAAGCAGAGCGACTTTCCGCCGCCCGTCGGCATCACGACGACCGTGTCGTGGCCGGCGAGGATGGACTCGACGACCTCGCCCTGCCCCTCGCGGAAGCTGTCGAAACCGAAGAATTTTCTGAGCGCGGTCAGCGCCTCTTCCATGTGTGCGGGGTGAGTCATCGGCGTGTTAAATGAAGGGAAATTGTACCGCAAACGGAGGGCGAACGCAGCAGGGGAAGGCAAAAGTAAAAAGGCAAAAGGCAAAAGTGAAGGGGGAGAACCCGGCTCAAAGTTCCGCGCGCCGCGCGTTCACACTTTTGCCTTTTGCCTTTTTACTTTTGCCTTTTTCGGTCGTAAGCTCGGGCGTGATGAAGCGGACGGAGTGGAAGGCGCGGACGAAGCGCGAGCTGATGATAGAGGTGTGGGAGCACCTCGACTGCGAGTCGGTGGGGGCGCGCGAGCTGGAGGCCGTGACGGAGGCCGTGCGCGGGCGCTTCGGCGACGGCGCGGTCGAGAGCCCGACGCGCGTCGCGCGCCTGCTCGCCGACGAGGGGGCGGAGCTGCGCCACGCCGAGGTGCTCGAACTCGACGCGCGCTGGCGGACACAAGACCCCCACGAGGCCGCGTTCCGCAACGTCCTCAAGTTCTCGACCTTCGAGGAGGCCGCGCAGTCCATCCGCCGGCTCGACAACCTCCGGAAGCAGTTCCGGCGCAAGGACGACCGCGAGGGGCTGAGGCGCGTGCAGGAGACGGTGCTCAAGGGCAAGCAGCGCGCGCAGATGATCGCGCGCAACCCCTCGGTCAACGAGCGCAAGCGCGCCGAGAAGTCAGAGATGGCCGAGTGGTTCACCGTCTGGCTCAACCAGCCCGAAATCTTCGACGACTGGCTCGCGCTCCGCCTCGCCTCCAAAGACTTCCGCGAGCGCTTCCCGAAAGAGGAGGGCGAGGCTTAAGAGCCTTCGCCCGACCCCGCACGCCATCACCCTGACCTGCCCCTTCGGTCAGCGTCGTTCATCCTGACGCGAAGCCCCGCCGACGTCCCACACTTAAAACCTCTCACGCACGGCGAATCAGGCGACTTAGCGTCGGCCGCCCCCGCGGCACGCGCGGTGCTTGAGGTGTCGGTGCGCGTCAGAACTTTCGCCGGGCGCGTCAAAACATTTCCCATAGGGTCAGGGCAGGCAGGACATCAGGATGAGACCGACAAACAGATTATCCTTCGCAACGGGATTCATCTCTCTCACCGTGGCGGCGTCGATTCTAGTTGGCGGCGTCGCCACGAACCGCGCCCGCGCGCAGTCGAAGGGCGCTGCGGCGGCCGAAGGGCGCGCGTCGCTCTCGCTTTACGCGACCGACCTGACGCGGCTCGCGCGCGCGGGTCAGCTCGCCCCGGCCGCGGAGTTCGAGGCCGACGTGACGAAGGCCGTCGAGACGCTCTCGCGCGGCGCGAAGAACAACCCCGTCCTGCTCGGAGAGGCGGGCGCGGCCGCCGTCGCGAAGGGGATCGCGCGGCGGGTGGCCGCGGGCGCGGTGCCGGCATCCCTGCGGGGGGCGCGGGTCTACGGCCTCCGCCGCGACGCGCTGCTCGCGGGCGCGGCGTCGGCCGACGTGTTCGCCTCGCGGCTGCGCGCCGTCTTTGAAGAGGCGGCCGGGGCGGACGCCCCCGTGGTGCTTTTCGTGGACGACCTCCACCAGTACGTCGGCTCTTACACCGGGCGCGCGGCGTCGGACGTGACGCGCGCGGCCGTCGAGGGCGGCCGGCTTCACCTCGTCGGCGCGACGACCGCGGAGATTTACGGCGAGCACATCGCCGGGGACGCGGGGCTCGCCAGACTGTTCCAGCCCATCAGCCTCGAAGCGGCCGCGCCCGAAGCCGAAGGGCGCGAAGACGTGACGGCGTCGGCGGGCGACAGGCTCTCGCCCGACCTGCGCGCGC
>DASVSK010000467.1:0-2305 GCA_036388135.1 Pyrinomonadaceae bacterium
TCGCGCGCAGGTCCTCTTCGCCGAAGACGAGCGGCAGGTAGTCGCTCTTGTCGAGCCCGACGCCGTGCTCGCCCGTAATCGTCCCGCCCGCACGCACGCACGTCTCCATTATCTCGCGCCCGGCCTCGTGGACGCGCCTGACCTGATCTGGGTCGCGCGAGTCGAAGCAGACGAGCGGGTGGAGGTTGCCGTCGCCCGCGTGGAAGACGTTGGCGACGCGCAGCCGGTGGCGCGCGCCGATGCGGTAGGTCTCGGCCAGCACCTCGGGCAGGCGCGAGCGCGGGACGACCGCGTCCTGGATGAGTATGTCGGGCGTGATGCGACCCATCGCGCCGAAAGCTCCCTTGCGCGCCGCCCAGAGTCGCTTGCGCGCGGCCTCGTCTTCGGCCAGGCGCACCGTGCGCGCGCCGTTCCGGGCGCAGATGGAGCGCACGCGCTCGACCTCCTCGTCCATCCCGGCTTCGAGCCCGTCCAGCTCGACCAGCAGCGCGGCCTCCGCGTCCAGAGGCATCCCGGCGGCGAAGACGCTCGCCTCGACGGCGCGGATGGTCGCGCCGTCGACCATCTCCAGACCCGCCGGGATGATTCCCTCGGCGATGACGGCCGAGACGGCGCGGCTCGCGTCGTCGATGTCCGTGAAGTCCGCGAGCAGCGTCCGCACCGACGGCGCGACCGGCGTCAGGCGCACGGTCGCCTCGGTGACGACGCCGAACGTGCCCTCGCTGCCGACGAAGACGCCGAGCAGGTCGTAGCCGGCGGCCTCCGCGCCCGCGCCCCCCAGCTCGACGACGCGCCCGCCGGTCAGCACGACGCGCGCGCCCAAGACGTGGTCGGTCGTCGTCCCGTACTTCAGGCAGTGGATGCCGCCCGCGTTCTCGCCGATGTTGCCGCCGACGGTGCAAGTCCCCTGGCTCGAAGGGTCGGGCACGTAGTAGAGGCCGTGGCGCGCGACGGCGCGCGAGACGTGCGCGTTGACGACGCCCGCCTCGACCACGGCCAGGCGGTTCTCCGCGTCGACCTTCAGCACGCGGCGCATCCGCGAAAGCTCGACGCAGACGCCCCCGCCCAACGCCAGCGCGCCGCCCGAGAGCCCCGTCCCCGCGCCGCGCGGCACAAGGGGCACGCGCTCGCGCGAGAGCAGGCGCATGACGGCCGAGACCTCCGCCGTCGAGCCGGGGAAGACGACCGCGCGCGGCCTGTGCCGGTAGTGCGTCAGCCCGTCGCACTCGTAGACCAGAAGCTCCTCCGGGTCGGAGATGACCTGCCCGGGCGAGAGCAGCGCGCGCAAATTTTTGACGAGTGTGTCCACCGAAGGCGTCTTCAAGTGTTTCGGAAAATTCTTGCCGGAAGGCGACGACGCGATGATACACTACGCCTCCGTCGATTTAGTAACTGCACACAGCCGGAACCCTTTTACAGACCCGAGGACTCCCCGCAGATGAGAGCAATTCCCGCCCTCGTTCCTCTCGCACGTCTTACCCCGACCCTCGCCCCTCCCGACTCCGTCGCGCGGAAGTTCGGGGCCGACCTCGTCGTCGTCAACTAAATCATCATCTCGGAGGGCACGTTGGAGCTTACGGTCGTCGAAGGATTGCGCACGGTCAGGTTCGACCTCGTCTTCTCGCTGGCGCTGGCGGCGCTCGCGCTCTTCGTCGGGTACTTCGTGCAGCGGCGCGTCCCCGCCCTCTCGCGCGCGAACATCCCGGCGGCGGCCGTCGGCGGGCTGCTCTTCGCGGGCGCGGTCTTCGCGCTGCGCGCGTGGGGCGTCGCGGGCGTCTCGCTCAACACGACGTTGCGCGCGCCGCTCCAGACCGCCTTCTTCACGACCATCGGGCTGGGGGCGACGCTGGGGCTGCTGCGCGCGGGCGGGTGGCGGATGGGCTTCTTCTGGCTGCTGGCGACGCTCGCGGCCGTGGTGCAGAACGCGGTCGGGATGGCGCTGGCGGTCGCGCTGGGCGCTCCGGCGCTGCTCGGCGTCATCTGCGGCGCGCTGACGCTGACGGGCGGGCCGGCGACGGGGCAGGCGTGGGAGGCGAAGTTCACCGAGCTGGGCGTCGCGGGCGCGGGCTCGCTCATCATCGCCTCGGCGCTCTTCGGCATCTTCGTGTCGAGCCTCGTCGGCAACCCGGTGGCGACCGCGGTCATACGGCGCTTCGAGCTCGCGCCGGAGCGCGAGGGGGGCGGGACGCGCCCTGAAGATGAAGAGTTTTGGGCGCTGAGCCCGACGGTCGCGCCCGACGAGGATGACGCGGGGCGGCGCGGGCGGACGTCGAAGGCGGCGGAGCCCGAGCTGGACGCCGGGCTG
>DASVSK010000468.1:0-2736 GCA_036388135.1 Pyrinomonadaceae bacterium
TGGAACTCGCGCGTCCTCCCCGCGCTCGAATACTGGCGCGGTCAGGGCAGGCTCACGCCGGAGGAGGCCGAGCGCGTGCGTGCCTTGCCCGTGCGCGAGCAGGTCGGCGCGGTGCTGGAGATGGAGCGGCGCGGCATCTACTTCAGCAAGGACTTCTCGAAGTCTATCCTCTACTCGGTCGCCGCGCCCGGCGCGTCGCAGCACCTCTCGCTGCTCGCCTTCGACGCGGCGGAGTACGCCGACGAGCGCGTGCGCCGCCTGCTCGCGCGCCACGGCTGGTTCCGCACCGTGCGCAGCGACTGCCCGCACTTCACCTACCTCGGCCTCGAAGAGAGACGCCTGCCCTCGCGCGGCCTCAAGAAGCTCAACACCGCCGACGGCGAGTTCTGGGTGCCGAACCAGCCGGCCGCCTGAGCGCGGCGTAAGCGAACCCAAAATCGCGCGGAGCCTGTTTGAGAAGTCCCGAAACGGACTTCTCAAACAGGCTCTCAGTCTTTCCGTACTGCGGCGTATGTGCGCGCCCGCGGGGGTTTGAGGCGGGACCTCAGGGCCACTGGATGACCGTCCTCGACCTGGACGAGGGGGGAGGCGTGGAGACCGGCAGGGCGCGGCCGGTCGCGGCGGTTGCCGGCGGACGCGGACGCGCACGCGCGGGCGCGTCCTGACGGCGCGGTGGCGTCTCTCGCGGTGCGGGCCTCGGCGCGGGGGCGGGGGCGACCGCTTCCGCCTTCGCGCGTTCGCGGACGGCGGCGCGGGACTCGGCCTCCACGGCGCGGCGCTCTGTCTCCGCGGCGCGGCGCGTTGCCGGCTCGGCCGAAGGCGGCTCGGCTTTACGAGCGGGCGCGGGTGTCTCCGTCTTCTCCGCGGTCGCGACCGCGGCGGACGGCGCGCTCGCGACCGTGTCGTCTGCCGCGTTTGCGACCGCGTCGTCTGCCGCCGCCGTGACCTCCTCGGGCGCGGCCGGAGGCGCGGCCGGCGGGGGCTCCGGCGCGAGGACTTCCGTCGCGGCCTGATTCAGAGTCCCGGCGTCCGCGGCGGGCGCGGCGGGCACCCGCGCTTCCAGCGGGTACCGCGACCAGACGAGGTACGTCCCGGCGGCCACGCCCGCGACGACCGACAGGGTGATGACGGCGGCCGTGGCGAGCCAACGCGGGGCTGCGCGCCTCGTCTCCGCGTCGCGTCTCGCGCGCCGCGCCCGACTCACGCGCGCCGGGACGAGTGTCTCCTCCTCACCCGCGCCGGCCCCGCCCTTTCGCGAATCTTCGCGAGCCCAGTCCGCTTCGGCCGGTCGTCCGGCGTTCGCGGTCACCCCCCTGTGGGCGGCCGCCTGGCCCACCTGCGACAGAGGGACGACCGTGCTGAAAGCGCCTTCCGAGGGGAAGAACGGTTCGGGGTGTCTCGGCTCGTTCGGCTCGCGACCCTGCGACGTCGAAGCGTCGGTCATTCAGCGTCTCCTTCAAAACTCCCGGCGCGGCCGGAAAACTTCAAGATGCGTCAGCCCGTTTTCGTCTCGCGTCACGCACACGGAGAACCTGACCACGAACCCTCCGGGGAAGAGATTTAACGCAGAACCTCCACGCGGTCGCCCGGCCGCAGCGGCGGGTCGGGCGCGCGCCCGGCCCTGATCTCGGCGAGGTTGTACCTGCTGGTCGAGAGGCGGCCGTCGTCGCCCTGCCGCGTGACCGCCACCGACGCGCCGCCCGCCGACTGCGTGCCGCCGGCCGCGAGCACGGCCTGCGTGAGCGTCAGCCCCGTGTGGAACTCCCTCTGCCCCGGCTCCCTGACCGCGCCCGCGACGTAGACGAACTGTTTCGGGAGCGCGCCTATCGTGACCACGTCGCCCGGGCGCACGAGCGTCTTCATCGCGGCGACGTCCGAGAGGTCGGCCGTGACAGTCCTTCCGGTCGCGCGCGAGACGACGACGGCCTGACCCGCCCCGGCGAGCGGCTGCGCGTGCGCGACGATGACGTAGAGCGGCACGCCCTCGCGCTGAAGGATTTTCGTCCCCGCGTCCTTCACCATGCCGCCGACGATGATGGCGTGGCTCGCGTACTCGCGCACGCCGACGACGACCTCGGGGTTCGTCCCGCCCGCGCGCAGCTTCAACGCCGCGGCGAGTCGCGCCGCCGCCTGTTCGGTCGTCAGCCCCGCGACCGACAGGGGCTCGCGGAGCGCTGGGTAGTCGAGCAGCCCCGTCGGCGTGACCTTGTAGACGGTCGTGCGCGGGTCGGCCCCCCTCAGAATGCGCACGTCGAGCACGTCGCCGGGGCCGACGCGGTAGACGGCCGTCGGGTCGGCGTCAGCCTCCGCGGCGGCGTCCGTGCTCGCGGCGGCGGCCGGCGTCGTCGCCGCCGCGCCGTTGACGGCGGCGTCCGTGCCGTTCGCCTCGCGCAGTCTGGCGTAAGAGCGGCCGAGCTTCTGGTAAGTCTCCGCGTCGCCGGGGTCGAGCCGCGCCGCCTGCTCGTAGGCGTCCACGGATTCGCGCCAGTCGCCCAGCGCGGCGTATGCGTCGCCGAGCCCGCGGTAGGCCGCGGCGTTCTGCCTGTCGAGGAGGACGGCCTGACGGAAGGCCGCGACCGCCTCCCGGTTGCGTCCCGCGCGCGACTCCCTCACGCCGAGGTCGTAAGGCGACGGGGAGGGCTCCGCGCGTGCGACTTCCGCGCGTGCGGCTTCCGTCCGCGCGGGGCTCGCGGTGCGGGTCGAGGCGTTGGCGTTGCCGTTCGCGGGCGTGGCGGC
>DASVSK010000469.1:0-13718 GCA_036388135.1 Pyrinomonadaceae bacterium
CACCTCGAGTCGGCGTCGCTCGCCTCGACGCTCCCCGAGCGCGAGCGCGAGGCGGCCGAGGCGGAGGCGCGCGCGGCGGAGTCGGCGAAGCAGGCGGAGGCCGCGCGCTCCGAGCACGAACGCGCGCTCGGCTCTTACGACCGCGAGCGCCACGCCTCGGAGCGCGGGGCGCTGGCGCTGGCGCGCGAGCGCGCGGCGGCCACCTCGGCGCAGCTCGAAGCCGCGCGCGAGCGCGAGGAGTCGCTCTCGGCCGAGGTCGCGCGGCTCGACGAGGTGCGCGAGTCGATGCGCGAGGAGTTCCGCGCGCGCGAGCGCCTTGAGGAGCTTTACGCGGCGACAGACTTCATACGCGACACGCTGCGCAAGGCCGGCCCGCTCGTCACGGAGAGTTACCTCTACAACATCTCGATTGACGCCAACCAGCTCTTCCGCGAGATCACGGGCGAGGGCGGCCGCGCGCTCCGCTGGTCGAAGGACTACGACATCCTGCTCGAAGAGGAGGGGCACGAGCGCTCCTTCATCAACCTCTCGGGCGGCGAGCAGATGGTGGCGGCGCTCTCCGTCCGCCTCGCGCTCCTCAAGCAGCTCTCCGACATCCGCGTCGCCTTCTTCGACGAGCCGACCATCAACATGGACGCCGAGCGCCGCGAGCGCCTCGCCCAGCAGATAGGGCAGGTCAGGGACTTCGACCAGCTCTTCGTCATCTCGCACGACGACACCTTCGAGCAGACCGTCGACCACGTCGTCCCCGTCGCCCGCGAGACGGTCGGCGAGGCGGCGTAAAAGAGTAGACAGTAGTCAGTAGTCAGTAGTCAGTAGCGCTCCGCGCGGCGGACGTTGACGCTGACTCCCTGACGTCCCGACTCCGAAAGTTTTTCTACTGACTACTGACTACTGACTACTGACTACTGTCTACTGTCTACTGACTACTGTCCACTGTTCATCATGAAAGACGTTCTCATCTACTGCGACGGTTCGAGCCTCGGCAACGGGCGGGGCGACCCGAGGGCGGCGGCCGTGGCGCTGCTGGGTTTCCAGGGCGTGTGGCGCGCCTTCGGCGAGTACCTGGGCGGGGCGACGAACCAGCAGGCGGAGGTCGCCGCCGCCGCGCTCGGGCTCGAACAGTTGCGCGAGCCGTGCCGCGTGACGGTGCTGTCCGACTCGCGCTACGTCGTCGAGACGATGTCGGGGCGCTTCCGCCGCAAGGCGAACCACGACTGGTGGGCGCGCCTCGACAAGGCGGCGGACAGGCACAGCGTCAAATGGCAATGGCTCAAAGGCCACGCCGGCCACGTCGCGCAGGAGGCCGTCGACAAGGCCGCGCGCCAGATCGCCGCCGCCGGCCACGCCGACGAATCGGTACTGAGTGAAGCCGCGGCGGTGGCCGCCGAAGACGCGGGGGAGTAGAGCGGAAGTCCGCCCCGAGAGGCTCCGTGAAAGTTCGTGACGTTTTGAAGATGCTGAAGTCCGACGGCTGGTTCCCGGTCACGACAGAGGGCAGCCACCGGCAGTTCAAGCATCCGGCCAAGTCGGGACGCGTCACGGTCTCGGGTCACTCGGGCGACGACGTTCACCCTAAAACGTTGAAAAGTATTCTGACGCAGGCTGGTCTGAAGAAGTGAGGAGAACCGTATGCGTTACGCGGTGATTATCGAAAGGGGCGAGAGGAACTTTTCGGCTTACGCGCCCGACTTGCCGGGCTGTATCGCCACCGGCGCGACTCTGGAAGAGGTGAAACGGCGCATGGGCGAGGCGGTCGAGCTACACTTGCGCGGCATGCGCGAAGACGGGCTGCCGATTCCGGAGCCGACGAGCTTGGCAGATTACGTCGAGGCGGCGTAGCCCGCCGCCCGGAATGCGCCGCCACGCCCACTCCGCCTGTTAGCCAAGTGAACGTCTAAAGGCTAGAATCTCCTCCCCGACGTCCCCGACAGTTTTCCGATGAGTGCCAGACCTCAAAAGACGGCGCGAACGCTCGCGCGGCTCCTGCGGCTCGCGGGGGCGCTGGCGTGCGCGTGCGCGGCCGCGTTCGCGGCGGACGTCGCCGCGGCGGGGCAGGCCGAGCGCGGGTGGGTCTGGCAGAACCCTCTGCCGCAGGGCAACGCCATCTACGCCGTGCGGTTCGCCGCGGACAAGCGGACGGGCTGGGCGGTGGGCGCGGACGGCGTCATCCTCCACACTTCGGACGGCGGCTTCCGCTGGGAGGAGCAGCACGCGCCGACGCCCGTCCCGCTCTACGGGCTGTTCGTGCGCGACGCCCGGCGCGCGGTCGCGGTCGGCTCGCGCGGGCTCGCGCTCACCACCGACGACGGCGGCCGCCGCTGGACGCTGCGCCCGACGAGTCTGAGGGACGCGCCCGACGGGAAGGGCGCGCCGGTCGCGCGCGAGGGCGCGAACCACCTCTTCAGCGTGGCCTTCGCGCCGGACGGCTTGCACGGCTGGGCCGTCGGGAGCTACGGCGAGGTGGTCAAGACTTCGGACGGCGGGCGGACGTGGGTGCCGCAGAGGTCGGGCGTGAGGACGCACCTCTACTCGGTCGCCTTCGCCGACGCGTCGAACGGCGTCGCGGCGGGCGCGGACGGCACGCTCGTCGTCACGCACGACGGCGGCGCAACGTGGCTCGAACGCTCCGTCAAGACGGGGCTGCCGTTCACCTCGGTCGCCTTCGCGGGCGGCAAGCAGGTCGCCGTCGCGGTCGGGCTCGGCGGCGTCATCTACCGCACCGCGGACGGCGGCGACACCTGGGGTTCGTTCCAGACCTTGCAGCGCACAGACCTGCTCTCGGTCTTCTTCTCCGACGAGCGGCACGGGTGGGTGACGGGCGACGAGGGGCAGGTGCTGACCACGGGTAACGGCGGCGAGACATGGTTCCCCGTCAGCGTCAAGACGGGGCCGCGGCTCGCGGCCGTCCACTTCGCGGACGAGACGACGGGCTGGGCCGCGGGGCGCGACGGCCTCATCCTGCGCACGGACGACGGCGGCGTCGAGTGGCGGCGTCTGACCGAGGGCGGGCGCGACGACCTCGCAGACATCTACTTCCTCGACGCCGAGCGCGGCTGGGCGGTCGGCTCGCGCGGCCGCATCCTCTACACCGGCTCGGGCGGCAAGCGCTGGACGCTCAGGCTCTCGGGGACGACGGCGCGGCTGTTCGGCGTCTTCTTCGCCGACGAGACGCGCGGCTTCGTCGTCGGCGAGAAGGGGACGCTGCTGCGCACGGAGAACGGCGGGCGCACATGGGCGAGAGTCGCGACGGACGTGGGCGAAGACCTGTTCGGCGTCAGCCTCTTCGGCGCGAAGCGCGGGCTGGCGGTCGGGGCGCGCGGGAGGATTCTGAGGACGGAGGACGGCGGCGAGACCTGGGACGCCGTGCGCTCGGGGACGCAGAGCTGGCTTGAGGCGGTGGCGTACGCCGACGAGAAGCGCGCCGTCGCCGTCGGGTCGCAGGGGACGCTCCTGCGGACGGAGGACGGCGGCGCGAGCTGGGAGCGCGTCGCGCTGAACGCGAAGGAGTGGCTCTACGGGCTGACGTTCGCCGACGCCTCGCGCGGCTTCGTCGTCGGCGAGCGCGGGCTCATCCTGCGCACGGACGACGGCGGGAAGACCTGGAAGGATCAGGAGGCGGGGCTCAAGATAAACCTCTTCTCGGTGGCCGCGGCCTCGCGCGACGACGTGCTGGTGGTGGGCGACCAGGGGCGCGTGCTACAGACGCTCGACGGCGGCGCGGAGTGGGAGCTGATGCCGACCCTGACGAGCGCGACGCTGTTCGGCGCGGCCTACCGCGGCGGCACGTCGGCCTGGGTCGCCGGGCGCGGCGGCACGATACTCAAACGCACCGACTCAATCGCCACGGTCAAAATCCCGCGCCCCAGGCTGCCGCCCGCGCTGCGCCCTGCGCCCCCCAGACTCAACCCGGCCGACGCGGATGAGGCGCTCGCCCCCGCCCTCGAAGACGACATCCCGCGCGCCACGCCCCCCACGCTCAAGCCCGCGCCCAAGCCCTAAGGCCGGGGCCCCGCGCCCAAGTCCTGAGCCGGAGCCCTGCGCCGGAGCCACTTTCGCACCATTACCGGAGGAAACGTTTTGAGAACCAGACCCCTGTCCCGTTTTACCGTCGGACTCCTGACCGCCTGCGTCTTCGCGGCGTGCCTGTGCGAAGTCAACGCCCAACGGCCGCCGGAGGTGGCCTCGGCGGGGGGCTCGACTGCGGCGCGGCCGTTCAGTCCCGACGCCCGCCGCGTCGCGTCGCACGAAAGTCTTCAGGAGGACGGCGCGTTCGACAGTCTGGAGCAGGCGCTGCGGTCGCCCGAGAAGGTGCGCCGCCTCGCCATCCAGGGCGGGGATGCCGAGATGAGGCACCTGCCCGCCGGGCTGGGGACGCTGGTCAACCTTGAGGCGCTGGAACTCTCCTGCCTTGAGAACCTCGAAGACCTCCCGGAAGAGATCGGTGGACTGGGGAAGCTGCGAGAGCTAGTCATCGACAACGGCAACGGGTGCTCGATGAACGTGGCGCTCCCGCGCTCGATAGGCCGGCTGGCGGACCTGAGGGTGCTGAGACTCTACGGCGCGCTCGACGGCCGCGACGCCGGCTCGGAAGACCCGGCGCGCCCGCCCGCGCGCAAGCCCCTGCCGGACACCCTCGCCGACCTTCAGAGGCTGGAGGAGCTTGACCTGGGCAGGAACGGCATCGGGTCGGTGCCGCCGCAGGTCGCCTCCCTCCGCGGCTTAAAAAAGTTGGGGCTGGACTATAACGAGATACGCGAGCTACCGTCCTTCGTCGGCGAGCTGAAGAACCTTGAGGAGCTGTCCCTCAACTCGAACGGCGGCGTGCGGCTGCCCCCGTCGTTGTCGGGCGTGAAGGGGCTGAAGGTGTTCATGGGGAACAACAGGCTCACGCTGCGGGAGCAGAAGAGTCTGCGCGCGCGCTTCCCGAGCGCCGTCTTCTCCTTCGAGAACGAGTACGACGACGACTCGGCGAACCAGGAGCCGCCGAAGGCCCGTGCGCGGCGCGGACGCAGGGAGTAGGCGGGCGACAAAAAAGGAAGGAGCCCCGGGGGCGCGGCGAACGTTCGGGCGGCACGACTTTCGTGCCCGAACCGGCCGCGCCTCCGGGGCTCCGACGTTTTTACCGGCCGCGGGCCGGCATCAGTAGCGTACGGGGTGCTCCTTCGCGTAGGTGTAGGCGAAGTAGGCCGCGAGCAGGTGCGACACCCAGCCGAGCAGGCCGGCGGTGCCGATCCAGGAGACGCCCGTCAGCACCAGCCAGAGGATGCCCCACAGGATTTGCCCGTTGTAAATCTGGCCGAGGCCGGGGATGAGAAAGCTGAGGATGCCTGCAATCAAAGGGTCGCGCATTGTCGGTGTACCTCCGCGCTCCTATACGCCCGCCCCCGCGCGTTTGTTCGGGCAAAGGGTCGCGCGCTTTACTGCTGCTGCTGCGGCGGCGGCGCGCCGTCGGTGCTGCGCACGTCGACTATCTCGGCGCGGAAGGTCTTGAGCAGCTTCTGCACGACGGGGTGGCCTTCGGCGCGCTCGCGCAGAAGGCGCTGCTCGCGCCGCGACTCGTCCTCCGCCGTGAGCTGCTCGTCCTCGGCCTCGCCCGGCGCGCGCGTCTTGACGGCGACGCCGACCTCGCGCCCCAGCGCCTCGCAGCAGACCTCGCGCAGCAGCCTCATGTTCTCGGGCCTCGTCAGCGTGTCGCGCAGGTGCTTGCCCTCGGGCGTGAACTCGACGCGCACCTCATCGCCCTCGACCCACACGCGCCGCGCGCCGTCGAGCGCCACGGCGAGCAGGGGCTTGCCGCGCCCTTCGAGCCCGTGCTTGAAGCGCGAAGCGTCGTCGTCCGCCCCGAAGCTCATGCCGCCTTCGTCCGCCGCGTGGGCGGGAGTCTGCGCGGGGGCCGAAGGCTGCGCGGGGGCCGACGGCTGCGCCGACGCGACGAGCGAGACGGGAGCGCCGACGCGGTCTTCGCCCGCCCGCGCGTTCTCGACGAACGGCCGCGGCTGCTCGAAGAGTCCGTTCGCCAACGGCGGGGGCGCGCCGCCCGAGACGGCGAAAGGCGCGTCGGCCGCGCGCGCGGCCGCGTCCCCCGCGAAGGAGGCCGCGCCGCCCGACTGCGCCGCCGGCGGCGGGACGAGCTTCAGACTCGGCGGCACGGGCGGACGGGCTTCGGGCTCCGCGGCCGTGCGCGCCGCCGCTCCGTCCGTGCGCGCGGGTGCCCCGTCGGCGCGCGCGCCCGCGATGTCCGCGCGTGCGGCCCCGTTCTCGAACGCGAGCGGCGCGCCGTTGTCGCGCGGCCGTGACTCCGGGACGTGTGTGCGCGCGTCCGCGGACGTCGTGGCGTGTGCGGCCGCGCCGTGCGCCTCGGGTCGTCCCGGCGCGGGTTGTTCGGGGGGACGCGCCGCGGCCGTCGCCGCCGGGTTGTCGTCGGCGGAGAAGGAGGGAGCGCCGCCTCCGCCGCCGGCCATCCCGCGTCGCGGCGGGGCGGAGGTGGGCGGCGCGGGCGACGACGGCGGAGAGCCGGCCCCGCCCGCGGGCGCGCGCCCCGTGCGCAGGGCCTCTTCGAGCGCGTTCAGGCGTTCCACTATCTGGCCGAGCGGCGCGAGCCTTCTCATCTCGACCAGCTTCACCAGTCCCACTTCCAACTGGTAGCGCGGGTGCGCGCCCCCGCCCAGCCGGCCCTCGGTCTCGGTCAGGCTGTGGAAGAAGCGCACGAGGTCCGACTCCGAGAAGTCGCGCGCCTCTTCGAGCAGCTCCTTCCGCTCCGCCTCGGTCGCGTCGGGCATCGCGGAGTCGCCCGCGGCCTTGACGACGAGCAGGTCGCGCAGGTGCGCGAGCAGGTCGCGGCAGAAGTTGCGCAGCTCGTGGCCGCGCGTCGTCAAGTCTTCGACGACCGCGAGCGCGTCGGCCGGCTTCCGCTCCGCCACGGCGCGCATCACGCGCGCGAGCAGCTCGCGCCCCGCCACCCCGAGCGCCGCCTCCACGTCCGACGTCTCGATCCCGCCCTCGCTGAAGCTGATGACCTGGTCGAAGGCCGACTGCGCGTCGCGCATCGAGCCCTCGCCCGCCCGCGCCACCTCGCGCAACGCCTCGTCGCTCACCTTTATCTTTTCGGCGTCGGCGATCAGCCGCAGGCGCTCGGCTATCCTGACGGCCGAGATGGTGCGGAACTCGAACTGCTGGCTGCGCGAGAGGATGGTCTCGGGCACCTTGTGCGCGTGGGTCGTCGCCATGATGAAGAGGACGCGCGGGGGCGGCTCCTCGACCGTCTTCAACAGCGCGTTGAAGGAGTGCCCCGACAGCATGTGGACTTCGTCGATGATGAAGACCTTGAAGCGGTCGCGGGCGGGCGCGATCCCGATGGAGTTGATGATGACTTCGCGGATGTTATCGACCTGCGTGTGGGAGGCCGCGTCGATCTCCATGACGTCCATCGAGCGCCCCTCGGCGATCTCGCGGCACGAGTCGCAGGCGTCGGCGTCGGTCGCCCGGCAGGGCGTCGTGGTCGGGCGGTCGGAGCGGCGGCAGTTGACGGCCTTGGCGAGCAGCCGCGCCGTCGTCGTCTTCCCCACCCCGCGCGCGCCCGAGAAGAGGTACGCGTGGTGCAGCCGATCGTGCTCGACGGCGTTGCGCAGCGTCCGCGTGATGTGCTCCTGCCCCGTGACCTCCTCGAAGGTCTGCGGGCGCCACTTGCGTGCGATGACTTGGTAGGACATGGGAAGCGCTCGGCGGTCGGCGGTCAGCTTTTCGTCTTCTCTAAGAGCTCGATGCGGTTGCCGAAGGGGTCGAAGAGGGAGAAGCGCTGGACGACGCCGGGGATGTCGGGCTCGTCCTTCGTCGGCACGCCGCTCCGTTCGAGGTAGGCCCGGACGCCGGCCGCGTCCTCGACCTCGAAGGCCGGGTGGCGCTTCGACGGCGCGACCGTGTCCTCGACCCCGACGTGGAGCTGTACGTCGGCGACCTCGTACCACATGCCGCCGTTCTTCTTCAGCGCCTCGGGCTTCTCCAGCTCCGCGAGGCCGAGCAGGCGTCCGTAGAAGTCGCGCGCCTCGGCCTCCGTCCCGCGCGGGATGCAGACCTGTACGTGGTCGAGCCGGCTGAATTGTATCTTCATGGCAAAACGAAAAGAGTTGCCGCGGGCGGCTTCTCGTCGAACCGTGCGGCGACGTCGGATTGTGCTCCAACGCGGCGCGGTTCGGCAAGCCTTCCTCGCGACAACTCTTCAGATTTGGCCAGGCTCCGGACCGACCCGCAACACACGCCGCCGCCACTACCGTTGCTCCGTTCCCGGCCTGGCGGGGTTCGCGGGGCAAGCGTTGTGCGGAGCCCGAAGCCTGATAAGTTGTCAAAAAGCCTCGGCCGTCGGCCGTCGGCTTTCAGCTTTAGACTTTAACCCGGCGCGCGCGCGTTGGCAAACGGCCGCGGCGCGGCGTGACGGCCGAGGGCGCGCCCTTCAAGTTTCGCCCGTCAGGTGCCGTTAAAACCGGTGCTCGTCCGGCGGAGGTACGCGCCGGGGAACCGCCCCGTCGCCTTCACCCGCTCCAGCATCCGCGCGGCCTCGGCGCGCGTGCGCCCGGCGTAGACGGCCATGAACATCACCTCGGGCGCGATGCCTTCGTAGAAGAGTTCGCCCGGCTCGTAGCAGCGCGTGGCGAAGACCTTGTGGCGCGGGAAGAGCCCCTGCGCTTCGAGCCGCTCGGCCTCCGGGACGAAGACCGTGCAGTCCTGCGAAGTGTCGCGCATGCTCTTCAGGATGACGGCGTAGAACTTCTCGGTCTCGAAGATGACGGCGTTAGGCCCCAACTCGAAGGGGAGCTGGTACGGCTGGAACTCGACGCTCGTGCGGCAGCGCGCCGTCGGGTCGGGGCAGACGGCCGGGGGGCGTCGCGCCGCCCGCCGCCTCTGCGCGGCCGCGCCGACGCCGCGCGAGGGCGGCAGGCCGCACGCCAGCACCGCGAGCAGGATGACGAAGGTGACTCTTACTTTCAGCATGAAGACTGTGACTCCGTTCGAGGGAAGATTCAGACGGCGAGGCTTACGGCCGAGACTTTACAACCCGCCGCCGCGCCGCGGCAAACGCGGCGGCACACGGTACGACAGACGGTGTCGCGCGTCGCCGCCCGCCGACAGCGTCGGTCACCGGACGGCTGAACGAACTCTCTCAGTCTGACTGACCTGACTCTTTCAACCTGACTGACCGCTGACCGACCCGCCGCCGGGCTCACACCGCGCGCCTCACTTTTCCCCGAAAACTCGCAACGTCCGCGCGTCGACGCGGGCGGCACGGACGTTGCCAGAGCGTAGCTGCCTCCCTCAACTATTCAACCGCGCACGGGCGCGTTCTTTCGGGCATCTTGCAGGCTTCTTGCGGACAAGGGGGCCGGGAGTTTTCGGATGAAAGGTTTTAAACGCCTCGCCGCGAAGACGCGACTCACCTCCGTCGCGCTTTTGCTGTGTCTGTGCCCGGGCTTCGGGGGCGGCCGCGTCGCACAGGCGCAGCTACTCCGTGGGCTCACACAGACCACGCAGCAGCTCACGCAGACCACGCAAAGCCTGACGCAGGCCGTCAAGCTTTCGCCGGACCTGCTCTCGCTCGTCGGCGGCGTGCCGGCCTCGCGGCGCGTGCGCGTGCTGGTGCAGGCCGGCGGCCTCTGGGGGCCGACGCTCGACCTGCTCCTGTTCGCGCTCGACGCGCGCACCACGCGCACTTACCAGAACTTCCAGATGCGCGCCGTCGACATCCCGGCGGGCAACCTCCTCCGGCTCGTCGCCAGCCCGCTCGTCTCCTTCGTCTCGACCGACAGGCCCGTCGTCGTGCTCGGGCACCTCTCGGCCACGACCGGCGCGGACGCCGCACGCGAAGCGCACGGCGCTTCCGCCCCGGCGCTCGACGGCGCGGGCGTCGGCGTCGCCGTCGTCGACTCCGGCGTCTACGCCGGGCACAGGTCTTTCCTCGAAAAGTCGAACCGCGCCCGCGTCGTCTTAAGCCGCGACTTCACGGGCGAGGGGCGCACGGACGACCCCTTCGGGCACGGCTCGCACGTCGCGGGGATTGCGGCGGGTAACGCGCGCGTCTCGAACGGCGCTTACACGGGGCTCGCGCCCGACGCCGACGTCGTCTCGCTGCGCGCGCTGAACTCGCGCGGCGCGGGCTCGGCCTCCGGGCTGCTCGCCGCGCTCGACTGGGTTCTGACCAACCGCAGGGCTTACAACATACGCGTCGTCAACCTCAGCCTCGGCACGACCGCCGTCGACTCTTACCGCAACGACCCCCTGTGTAAGGCCGCGCGCAAGCTGGTGGACGCCGGGGTCGTCGTCGTGGCCGCCGCGGGCAACGAGGGCAAGGACACGGCGGGGCAGAAAGTTTACGGCCGCGTCCACTCGCCCGGCATTGAGCCCTCGGTCATCACGGTCGGCGCGTCGAACACCTTCGGCACCGACGCGCGCTCGGACGACGGCGTGGCGACCTTCAGCTCGCGCGGGCCCACGCGCGGCTTCTACACCGACTCGCTCGGCGCAAAGCACTACGACAACCTCGTCAAGCCGGAGCTGGTCGCGCCGGGCAACAAGATCGTCGACGTGGAGTCGCCCAACAACCTCCTCGTCACCAGCCACCCGGAGCTGGACGCGGGCGTCAGCCACGCCGAGTCGCGCCGGATGATGCGGCTGAGCGGCACCTCGATGGCGACGCCGGCCGTGGCGGGCGCGGCCGCGCTGCTCCTGCAAGCCAACCCGAGGCTGACGCCTAACATGGTGAAGATGATTCTCATGTACACGGCGCAGCCGCTCGCCGGCTTCAACTACTTCGAGCAGGGCATGGGGCAGCTCAACGTCGAGGGCGCAGTCCGCCTCGCGCGCCTCGTCCGCACAGACCTCGGCGCGGGCACGCCCGTCGGCTCGCCGCTGCTCGTCGCCGCGCCGCCCGAGCCGCGGACGACCGTCGCCTTCCACGCCTTCGACTGGTCGCGCGGCCTCCTCTTCGGCTACACCTACGCGACCGGCCAGAGCCTCGTCACGAGGTATCAGAAGGTCTATGGCCCCGGCATGCTGTTCGGCGACGGCGTCATCACTGGCGACGGCGTGATTACGGGCGACGCGAGGCTCCTGTCGGACGGCGTCGTCTTCGGCGACCACGTCATGACGAGCGCGGGCGTCATCGCGGGCGACGGCGAAGTCTTCTGCGACGTCGGGCTCCTCTTCGGCGACGGCGGCGCGCGCGTGGGAGCCGGCAGCGTCTTCGGCGACGGCGTCATCGCGGGCGACGGAGTCATCACAGGCGACGGAGTCATCACGGGCGACGCGCTGCTGCGCGGCGACGACACCGACTCGATGGAAGCGCCGCGCGACGGCGGCACGGGACATTAGGGCGGAAGCCCGGCCGTTGGGCAGGGCGCATGTAAAAGGCGGAGGGCGAAAGGGGAAAGGTTTAAACTTTCACCCTCCGCCCTCCGCCTTTCACCAAAGCCCCCGACGGCCGGGCTTGCGCCTCTCTCCTTCCGGCGATATTTACCGCGGCTTACACCATGAACCTTCCCGAACGACCCGGCGTGGACGAGGCCGAGGCGGCGGCGGCGGCCCGCGACCGGAGCAGGGCGTTCCGCCTGCTGGTCATCGCGCTCAGCCCGGCGGCCCTCCTCCCCTCGGCGTGGCTGCTGCCCGTCGAGCGGATCGACGTGGGCTTCCTGCTGCTGGCGCTGTTGACGGTCGCCGTCAGCTCCCGCGTCGCCGTCAGGATTCCGCACACGACCGGCCGCATCACCGTCTCCGACACCTTCATCCTGCTGGCGCTGCTGCTCTACGGCGGCGAGGCGGCAACGCTGCTCGCCGCGGCCGAGGGCGTCTGCTCGTCTCTGCGCATCAGCCGCAGGCCCCTCACCGTCATCTTCAACGGCGCGGTGATGGGCTGCTCGACCTACGCCACGGCCTACGTCTTGCGCCTCTCGTCCGGCCCCGCCGAGCAGGCCGTGGGGTTCGGGCGCGCTTCGACGCTCGTCACGGTGGTCTGCGTGATGGGGCTCGCGCAGTACGTCTTCAACTCGGGTCTGGTCGCGCTCGACAAGGCGCTCAAGCTCGGGCGGGGGTTCTGGCGGACGTGGCGCGAGTTCTACCTCTGGACTTCCATCACCTACTTCGCGGGGGCGGCCGCCGCGGGCGTGCTGGCGCGCCTCGTCGTCACCTTCGGCTTCTACCCCGTGGCGGCGGCCGCGCCCGTCGCGGCAATCGTCTACCTGACCTACCAGACCTACCTCAAGAGCGTCGAGGCGGCCGCCGCGCAGGCCGCGATGGCCGAGCGCCACGTGCAGGAGCTGAACCGCTACCTCGCCGAGCAGGAGCGCATCAGCCGCGAGCTGGAGGAGAGCCGCGAGCACTTCCGCAACGCCGCGCTCCACGACGCGCTGACGGGGCTGCCGAACCGCACGCTGCTGATGAGCCACCTCAAGCTCGCCGTCGAGCACGCGCGCCGCCGCCCCGGCTACCTCTTCGGCGTGCTCTTCCTCGACCTCGACCGCTTCAAGGTCGTCAACGACTCTCTGGGCCACGTCGCGGGCGACCAGCTCCTCGTCCAGCTCGCGCGCCGCCTTGAGGACTGCATCCGCAGCACCGACACCGTGGCTCGCCTCGGCGGCGACGAGTTCGCCATCCTCCTCAGCGACATCGAGGACTACGCCGACGCCGCGCGCGTGGCCGACCGCATCCAGGAGGGGCTGGCGCGCCCCTTCCACCTCGGCGGCCACGAGGTCTACACCTCCGCCAGCATCGGCATCACGCTGAGCGCCAACGGCTACTCCGACCCCGAGGCCATCCTCCGCGACGCGGACACCGTGATGTACCGCGCCAAGGCCAACGGCAAGGCTCGCCACGAGCTGTTCGACGAGGCGATGCACGCGCGCGCCGTCGCGCTGCTGCGCACCGAGACCGACCTGCGCCGCGCCGTCGAGCGCGACGAGTTTTGCGTCGTCTACCAGCCCATCCTCTCGCTCCTGACGGGCGAGGTCGCGGGCTTCGAGGCGCTGGTGCGCTGGGAGCACCCCGAGCGCGGCCGCGTAGCGCCCTCCGAGTTCATCCCCGTCGCGGAGGAGACCGGCCTCATCGTCGAGATCGGCCGCCGCGTGCTCGGCGAGTCGTGCCGCCAGCTCCGCGATTGGCAGGCGCGCGGGGTCGCGCACGGCTCGCTCCACATGAGCGTCAACCTCTCGGGCAAGCAGTTCGCGCAGGCCGGGCTGGCGGCGTGCGTCGCCGAGGCGCTCGGCGAGTCGGGGCTCGACCCGCGCTGCCTCCGCCTTGAGATCACCGAGAGCGTCATCATGGGCAACGCCGAGGCGACCTGCTCGACGCTGGCGCGGCTGCGCGCGCTCGGCATCGGCGTCAGCATCGATGACTTCGGCACCGGCTACTCGTCGCTCTCCTACCTCCACCGCTTCCCCATCGACACGCTGAAGGTCGACCGCTCGTTCATCAGCCGCATGGGCGGGGGCGACGAGGACGGCGAGATCGTCCGCACCATCGTCACGCTCGCCTGCAACCTCGGGATGGGGGTCGTCGCCGAGGGCGTCGAGACGGCGCGGCAGGCGGAGCTGCTCCGCGGGCTCGGCTGCGAGTACGCGCAAGGGTACCTCTTCTCGCGCCCGCTCGACCCCGACGCGGCCGAAGCGTGGCTCGCCGCGCGGCACGCGGGACGGCCCGCGGCCGTGCGGGCGCTCCCCGCCTGAGCGCGAGGGGGC
>DASVSK010000470.1:0-10373 GCA_036388135.1 Pyrinomonadaceae bacterium
GTGGGGCGCGCCGTCCGCGGCCGGCGCGCCCCCTCGGTTCTTTCACGCGCGGCTATTTGCGCTCGCGCTCCCAGACGGAGCCGCCCTCGTAGACGACGCGCAGTATCTCGACGCGCTCGGCGAACTGCCCGCGCGTCTCCCTGTCCGACTGCCCCACGTCGATGACGGCCGCCGGCGGCACTCCGGAGCGGCCCGAGAGGGTCTGCCCCTTCCCGACGCCGATTCCGGCCTTCGTCTCGAACGAATGACGCCCGACCTCTCGCTCCGTGGCCGGGTCGAAGAGCACATACTCCCAGACGAGCGAGCGTATCTTCTTCGTCCCGCTGTTAACGACTTTGACCTCGTAGAGGTACGAGACCCGCGGGTCGCTCGGGGGGGGCGCGGTCGGCGAGCCGGCCGGCTCGCCGGCGGCCTGCGTCGGCAGGGGCCTGAGGCGGATGCCCGCCTTGGCGCGCTCGTTGTTCTCGCGCGTGATCTCCTTCCGCTGGCGCAGCAGTTGCGCCGTGTTGTCGCTGGCGAGGAGCGGGTCTTCCATGAGCGCCGGGTTGAAGGTCTGCTTGCGCCAGCTCGTTTTGACGACGGAGACGCCGTGAGCCCCCGGCGAGGGCGGCGTCTCCGCCGGGCTCTGCGCGGCGGCCGGCGCGCACGCCAGCAGCGACAGGAGAATCAAGCCGAGAGTCTTCATTGGTTCCCTCCGTTAGTCTGCGGCCGGGCGTCGCCCGCGCGACGGGCCTTCCGGGTCGGGCGCTCGGGGCCTCGGCCCGCGCCCGCGAGCAGAATGATACTCCCGTCCCCGCCCCCGTTCAACATTTTCGCGCGCCGCGGGCGGAGGCGACGGCCGCCGCCCCGCGTCCGCGCACCCCCGCGGTCATTAACATTGCGCCGCGCGAAAGCGGTGTGATACGCTCAGACGTCCCCTGAAAATCGGAGTCGAAGGCGGGGCCGTATCCTTTAGAATGAAGACATGCCCAACATGCGGTAGGCAGTACGCCGACACGACAACGCTGTGCCCGGCGGACGGCGAGGTCTTGAAGCGCGCGGGCAACGACGACCGGCTCATCGGCCAGGTGCTGGCCGGGAAGTACCGCATCGAGGACAAGATCGACGAGGGCGGCATGGGCTGCGTCTACCGCGCCACGCACGTCCTGATGGAGAAGGTCGTCGCCGTCAAGGTGCTCCACCCGGCGCTCGCCGCCGACGACAAGATCGTCCAGCGCTTCACGCGCGAGGCCAAGGCCGCCTCCCGCATCTCGCACCCGCACGCCATCAACGTCACGGACTTCGGCGAGTCCGACAACGGCGTCGTCTACCTCGTCATGGAGTACCTGCGCGGGCGCACGCTCAAGGACGTGGTGCGCGCGGGCGGGCCGATGACGCTCCAGCGCACGGTCGAGATCGTCCGGCAGGTCGCCGGGGCGCTTGAGACCGCGCACCACGAGGGCGTCGTCCACCGCGACCTCAAGAGCGACAACATCATGCTCGAAGAGGCGGCCAGCGGCGACTGGGCCAAGGTGCTGGACTTCGGCATCGCCAAGATTCAGCAGACCGAGCGGAGCGTCCACGAGACAGACCCGGGGCTGACCGCGCCCAACCTCATCATCGGCACGCCGCAGTACATGTCCCCCGAGCAGTGCTCGCAGTCTTCCGAGATCGACGCGCGCTCCGACATCTACTCTTTCGGCGTCATCGTCTACGAACTGCTGGCCGGGCACGTCCCCTTCACGGGCGACTCGCCGACGGCCATCATGATGAAGCACATCCAGGAGCCTCCGCCCTCCATCCTCGAAGAGCGGAAGGACCTGCCGGCCGAGGTCGGCCGCGTCATCGCGCGCGCGCTCGCCAAGCGCCCCGAAGACCGCTTCCAGAAGGCGGGCGAGCTGGCCGCCGCGCTCGCCGCCTCAGCCGAGGACGCCCCGCTCGCCGATGCCGCCGCGGCGGCGGCCGTCTTCGACACCGAGCGAATCGGCTCGCCGACTTCCCCGAACGAGCCCGCGCGCACGACCGTCGTCGCGGGCGCGGACGAAGACGAGGCCACGGTCGTCGGCGCACGCTACACGCGCCCCGGGACGGCCGTCGAGGAGCTGCCGCCGGTGGTCGCGCCGCTCCCCGAGCCGGCCTTCAACCCCTGGCGCATCGCCGTCCCGGCCATCGCCGCCGTCGCCATCATCTTCGCGGTCTTCTTCGCCTTCCAGCGCCGCGGCGTCTCGTCCGAGCAGTCGCCGCAGCCGCCGCTCCAGGCCGACCCGAACGGCCAGGCCGTCCAGCCCATCACGCCGCCGACGGGGCAGGCCGAGCGCGACCTCGTCCCCGCGAACGGCGCGCCCAGCCCTTCGCCCACCTCGGGCGAGGCGGGCGGCACGCCGCTGACCTCGCCCGGCTCGAACGTCAACACTGTGACCCCGGCGACGCCCACGCCCCAGGGCCAGGGCGGCCGCGCGAACGCGAACGCCGAGGCGACGCCCGAGGAGGAGGAAGAGCCCGAAGAGGAGGAGCCCGAGCCGAAGCCGACGCCGACGCCGCGCCGCAACAGACGCCTCGACATCAACGCCAACGTCGAGCCGCCACCGCCTCCCAAGCAGGATAAGCCCAAAGAGGACAAGCCGCCCGACGCGCCACCCGCGCTCGACGACGCGCCGCCCGCGCCCGTCAAGCCCGCGTAAACGTCTTCGACGAACAAAAAGGGACGCCGTGACGGTTAAGTCACGGCGTCCCTTTTTGTTCCCGCCGCCCTTCGTCTAACTTCCCGGACGCGCCGCCGACCCGGCCCCGCGCAGGAGCCCGAGCAGCCGCCGCTCTTCGTCGAACTCCAGCCGCGTCTCGACGACGTAACAGGGCAGCGCGAAGCCGAGCCCGCGCAGCTTCACCGCATCCTTCGCCGTCGTCAGCAGCGAGCGCGCCCCGTGACGCGCGGCCTCGCGCGAGACCGCTTCGGCGTCTGCGGCCGTGTACGCGTGGTGGTCGGCGAAGGCGCGCGTGTGGCGAAGCTCGAAGCCGTCGCGCCGTAGGTGCTCGAAGTACGCGCGCGGGTTGCCGACGCCGCAGAACGCCGCGACCGCGACGCCGATGCCCTCGGCCTTTGACGCCCCGACGCCGACGCCTTCAAGCCCGAACCGCCCGACAACGCCCCCTTCAAGTCCTGACGCCCGCACGCCGCGACCTTCAAGCTCCGGCGTCCCGACGCCGGGACTTTCAGCCTCCGCCGCCGCGCCGCGCCCGACCCGCGCGCCGAACTCTTCCAGCGGCACGAGCGCGCGCGTCCGCACGCGCGAGGCCAGGACTGTCGCGCGGCCGCCGCTCAGCCGCGCGACCTCCGCGCGCAGAGCGCCGAGGTCTTCGGCCAGCTCGGCACGCGTGATGACTACGCAGTCGGCGCGCGCGAGCGCCGACGCGGGCTCGCGCAGGCGGCCGCGCGGGAGGAGGTGGCCGCCGCCCCACGGGTCGGTCGCGTCGAGCGTCACGACGTCCAGGTCGCGCGCGATGCGCAGGTGCTGAAAGCCGTCGTCCAGCACAAAGACCTCCGCCCCCAGCCCGTCGCGCGCCCAACGTGCCGCGCCCACACGGTCGCGGTCGCAGACGACCGACGCCGCCCCCAGGAGCTTCTCCGCCAGAAGCCTCGGCTCGTCCCCGCACTCCGCGACCTCGGCCAGCACGCGCGCGCCGTCGGACGCGACCACGCGCCGCCCCTCGTCCGCGCGCCCGTACCCGCGCGTCAGCACGCACGCGCGCAAACCCTCACGCGCCAGCGCGAGCGCGACCCACTCGACCAGCGGCGTCTTACCCGTCCCGCCCGCCGTCAGGTTGCCGACGCTGACCACCGGCGCGCCCACCCGCTCCGTCTTAATAAAGCCCGAGCGGTAGAGCCGCGCCCGCGCGCGCGTCACCGCGCCGTAGAGCATGCCGAGCGGTGCCAGTGCGAGAGACATAAAAGCAGATGTTAGATGTCAGATGCCGGATGTCAGACCTGGCCGTCAGTGTCGGATGTCGGATGTGACCGCGCCGTCTTCGGGTGACATCTGACGTTCGGCATCCGACGTCTGTCGGAGGAGTGGGGCGAGCAGCTCGATTGTGCGTGCGGTCGCGCCGCGGTTCTGTTCGAGGACGGCGCGCGCGCTCTCGCCCATGCGGCGGCGCTTCGGCTCGTCGTCGAGCAGGTCGCGGAGGGCGCGCGCCAGCTCACGCGCCGCCTCCCCGCCTTCGGCGCGCGGGAGTTGGACGAGCGCGCCCTGTTCGAGGAGCGCGGCGACGATTGCCTTGAAGTTAGAGGTGTGCGCGCCGGTGACGACCGCGCGCGCTTCGAGCGCGGGCTCCAACACGTTGTGGCCGCCGACGGGCGCGAGGCTCCCGCCGACGAAGACCACCTCCGCGAGCGCGTAGACGGCGCGCAGCTCGCCGATACTGTCGAGCAGTATCACGTCGCACGCCGCGTCCGACGCGCGCGGCTCGTCGCCGCGGCGCGCCCACGTGAGGCCGGACGCCTCGACGAGCGCCGCGACCTCGCCGAAGCGCTCCGGGTGTCGCGGCGCGATGAGCAGGCGCGGCCGTTTCGTCGCGCCCGTCGCGCGTGTCGCGGGCGCGGCCGAGTCCGCCGCGGGCGTTAAAAGCTTGAAGGCTTCGAGGACGATGCGCTCCTCCGGCGCGTGCGTGCTCGCGGCGACGACGAGCGGGCGGTCTTCGCTCAGGCCGAAGCGGCGGCGCAGCTCTTCGGTGAGCGGCCGCGCCTCGGGCTCCTCTATGTCGAACTTGATGTTGCCCGCGACGCGCACCCGCCCGGGCGCGAGCCCGAGCGCGACGAGCCGCGCCGCGTCCGCCTCGCTCTGCGCGGCGGCGAGCGAGAGGTCGGCGAGCACGCGCCTGATGAACGGCCGGATGAGCTTGTAACGCCCGAAGGACTTCTCGGAGACGCGGCCGTTGACGAGCGCGACGGGCACCCCGCGCCGCCTGCACTCGCGGAAGAAGCGAGGCCACAGCTCGGTCTCCATCACGAGCACGGCCGAGGGGTCGACGGCGCGCAGCGCGCGGCGCACGCTCCAGGCCCAGTCGAAGGGGAAGTAGAAGACCCGTTCGGCCTGCCCCCTGAAGACCTCGCGCGCGACGCGCTGCCCCGTCAGCGTCGTCGTCGAGACGACGAGCGCGAGGCGCGGGTGCTCTTCGAGCAGGGCGCGCGCCAGCGGCCGCGCCGCCTGCGCCTCGCCGACCGACACGCAGTGGAGCCACACCACGCGACGCCCGCCCGCGTCGAGCCGCGGCAGAGAGCCTGCGCGCTCCCCGAGCCCCGCGGCGTACTTCCCGTGCCGCGCCGCGTCCAAAAGAAACCTCGGCAGCAGCGCGGCGACGCCGATGCCGAGGAGGATGCTGTAGAGGAGGTACATAAAAGCAGCGACGGGTGACGGGCGACGGGTGACAAGTCGAAGGCTTGCCTTAGCTCGTCACCCGTCACCCGTCAACTGTCACCGCCTTCGTTACTTCGCACGCTCCATGTAGCGCCCTTCGACGGGGTCGACGCGGATGCGGTCGCCCTCGTTGACGAAGGGGGGGACGGAGATGGTGACGCCGTTCTCCAGCCTGGCCGGCTTGTTGACGTTCGAGACGGTCGCGCCCTTCATCGTCGGCTCGGTCGAGACCACCGTCAGCTCGATGGACGCGGGCAGGTCGATGCCGATGGGCGCGCCCTCGTAGTACTCGGCCTGAATCTTCATGCCCGGCAGGAGCCACTGCGCCATCTCGCCGAGGTCTTCGTCCGAGAGCGCCGTCTGCTCGTAGTTCTCGGTGTTCATGATGTGGTAGTGCGAGCCGTCGGCGTACATGAACTCCATCTCGTGCTGTTCGAGGACGGCGCGCTCGACCGTGTCGGCCGAGCGGAAGCGGTGCTCGAAACTGCTGCCCGTGCGCAGGTCGCGCAGCTTCGTCTGCATCATCGCGCGCAGGTTGCCGGGCGTGTGGTGGCGCGCTTCGATGACCTTGCAGGGCTTGCCCTCGAAGACGATGACCATGCCCTTCCGGATTTGGGTCGCGGATATTGCCATAAAATTGTCTGACTCCGAATGCGTTTGGATTTCGATCCGTCGGGGCGAAAGGCTTCGCCGCACCCACAGGGAACTTCCGCCGCCTTTCGCAAACCCGGTAGTCTAGCGACCGGCTCGCCCCTTTGTCCAGCGGGCGGGCCGAAGCCGCGGGCGTAGCGCCGGGTCAGACGAGGGTCCCCTCGGAGTCGGCCGCGTCCTGCGACTCCAGCTTGAAGAAGACGCGGAGCGTGACCTGGTATTCGAGCCGCCCCTGCTGGAGTCCGCCGCGC
This sequence comes from Pyrinomonadaceae bacterium, assembly GCA_036388135.1. Classification (GTDB taxonomy): domain Bacteria; phylum Acidobacteriota; class Blastocatellia; order Pyrinomonadales; family Pyrinomonadaceae; genus QHXN01. The sequence continues at coordinate 6,293 of DASVSK010000470.1, forward strand.
ATCTCCTCGACGACGAACCAAGAGAGTTCGCGCAGCGTCTGGCGCGCCCGACTGACGGCGACCTCGATGGCGTGGCTGAAGCTCTGTTCGGAGGTGCCGACGATCTCGACCCCCTTGAAAACGTTCTCGCCCATGTAAAGAGTCCTCCGGCGGTTGAAAGGTGAGACTGGAAATTCGGGACGTGGAATTTCACATCCCGGCGCGGCGGATTAAGTCCGCCCCGCGGGACGCGGGACTCGAACGTCGCTCGGGCTGTCTTCGCTTGAAGGCAGGGCGGAAGCTAGCACGCACGTGTGTGCGAGTCAAGAAGTCCGAAATGGCGTACGAGGGTGAGGAATTTTGGAGCGGGTAAAACCTAAGAGAGGGCGTGCTCGGGAGAGACATCGGAGGGAGTGATGTCGTCTCTTTCGCCCGCCCTCTCTTCCGGAGGAGCCCACCTTCCTGAGCGATTAAACGACGACCCCGCGCTAAAGTTTCCTAAATTTTTTTCGGCTCGCGGCGGGGGAAAATTCCGTCCCGGGACGTACCGCCGGCTGGATTTTCGTTCACGCGGCGCGGGCGCGCAGCGTGCGGCGCTGCCGGGCGACGCCCTCGAGCCAGAGCTGCGCCTCTTCGTAGTGCGGGAAGCGCTGCTCGTCGGCGCGGAAAGCCTTGGTGTGGTAGTAGCGCCGGCCGTTGATGAGGCGGGCCGGGTGCTTGATGTGGAGCATCTCGTGGTAGAGGATGTACTCGACGAACCACTCGGGCACTTCGCCCGAGTCGAGCGTCTTGCTGATGACGATGGTGTCGTGGACGCCGTCGTGGTGGCCGAGGATGGTGCGCGTGCGCCGCTGCGACCAGGTGAGCGTCGGCTGCTCCAGCCCGCCGCCGAAGTAGCGCCGGTTCAGTTGCTGGAACATGCGTCCGAGGTCGTAGACGCGCCCCTGGGCGGAGGAGATCATCTTGCGCCCGCGCTGCCGCCGCGCGAGGTCGGAGGCGCGCAGCACCTCGGGCGAGAAGGCGTAGTCGCGGTAGACCCTCGCGTAGAAGGGCGGCGCGCTGCGGCGGCGCAGGAGCTTCGAGACGAGGATGAAGGCGAGCGCGCGGTGGACGCCCACGGGCGCGCCCTTGAAGACGTCCGACAGGCGGACGTAGACGCGGCCCGTGCGCAGCCGGATGGTGTGGTTCAAGCCCGCGTAAGGGTAGTAACGCACGTCCACCTCGGGCACGGGGCGCTTGGGCGCGAGCGTGCGGAACGCCTCGGCGAAGAGTGTGCTGAGCAGTAGTTGGGAGTCGGGCATAAACTTGGAACCCTGCGCAAGAGACCGCCGCTTTAGACCGCCGCTTTACTTACGTGGAAGCCGCCGGGAGACGGATGGTACTGTCGAAACGGTAACGCGAAGCCGTGAGGCTCGATATTAAGAGGCTTCGGACGGGGGCGTCAAACGGCGCTTTTCGACCCGTCGCTAAGCCTTTTACTTGCCGACAAATGGCCGCCCGCCCCCGCGGCCGGTTCGCGGGAGCGTCAAAAACGGTGGCGGCCAATCTCTTGTGCTGCAACGGTTTAAGTCGGACGGGGTGAGAGCCTGATCGAGACGGCCTTGTAAGTTGTGCGGTTTCAGTGGTTAGGGCTACGGACTGGCGCGGCGGTTTGCGGCCGGGCGGGGTCGGGGCGGCGGTTTGCGCCGGTTTTCGGCAATCCGGTATACTTCGGGAGACCGCGGTGCGGGCGGTCACGGCTCGCCGTAACGGCGGGCGGGGAATTTAGTTCTTGACAGTGTGGGGTGGCGGCTGTAAACAATTTAAAGATGGCCGCGAAAGGCCGCGACGCCTCTTGCGCGTGAGCCTCCCCGGCAACCGACCGTTAAAAACCCCCTGTGCAGCCCGCACGCCGTCCCTAAAGCAATGGCAATCCGAGCCTCGACATTACCCACGCAGGCCGACTGGGCGCCCGACGCGCGCGGCCAGGCCGTGCTCGCCGCGATCATCAAGGAGCACTTGAGGACGGGCGAGCCCGTGGCCTCGCGCTCGATCTCGGGGCGCGTCGCGGGGGGCGCGGGGTGGAGTTCGGCTACCATCCGCAACGTGATGGCCGAGCTGGAAGAGCACGGGCTGGTCGAGCAGCCGCACACCTCGGCGGGGCGCGTGCCGACCGACAAGGGTTACAGGTTCTACGTCGACCACTTCGTCGGCGACGCGCGGCTGTCGCGCGCCGACATCTCGGCCATCGACCGCGGGCTCGGGCTCTCGGGCGAGGCCGGGGCGCAGACCCCGACGAGGCTGATGGAGAGGGTCTCGCACGTCCTCTCGGAGCTGAGCGAGAACGTCGGCATCGTCGTCTCGCCGCCGGTGGCCGACAGCCGGCTCGAACACGTCGAGTTCCTGCCGCTCTCGGACGGGCGCATCCTGGTCGTCCTCGTCCTCGCCTCGAACGTCGTCCAGAACAAGATCATCCGCATCGACGAGCCGCTGACGACCGAGGAGCTGGAGGGCGCTGCGCGCTACCTCAACGCGGAGTTCTCGGGCAAGACCTTGCAGACCATCCGCGCCGAGGTGCTGGCGCTGATGGGCGAGGAGAAGGCGCTCTACGACCGCCTGCTGCGCAACGCCGCGCTGCTCTTCGAGCGGGGCGTCGAGGGCGACGGCGACCAGACCGGCGACGTCTACATCGACGGCGCTTCGAACATCCTCGCCAAGCCGGACTTCTCAGACGTCGAGCGCCTGCGCGAGCTGTTCCGCACCTTCGAGGCCAAGTCGCGCCTCGTCAAGATTCTCAGCGAGTGCATCGCGCGCGAGCCGGTCTTCGGCGACGTCCACGTCGTCATCGGGCGCGAGCACACCGCGCCGCAGCTCCGCTCGTGCGCCATCATCACCGCGCCTTACAGGCTGGGCGAGGGCTTCGTCGCGGGCACGGTGGGCGTCGTCGGCCCGATGCGGCTGGAGTACGAGCGCACGATGGCCGCGGTCAACTACATCGCGCGGCTGGTCGAGCGCGTGCTGCGCGAAGAGGCGCGCGCCTGAAGCGGCGTGCGCGTCGGGCGTTTCGGGTTCGGGAAGGGCTTAGGAGAGGGATGACTCAATCGGACATGACAGACAAGGGCAGGCAGAAACCGAACCGCATCCCCGTGCGCTTCGTCGGCGACGAAGAGGCGGGCGCGCAGGCCGGGGCGGGGGACGACGGCGGGCTCACGCCCGAGGAGCTGGGGCGCGAGTCCTCCTACGACGACGCGACCGAGATGGGCCGCCGCATCGAGAGCGGCGAGCAGCAGGAGACGGGCGAGGGGCGCGGCGACGCCACGGGCAGCGCCGACCCCTCCGAGCAGCCGCGCAGCCGCAACGACCAGGACACGACCGTCTCGCACTCGAACCCGGAGGGGCAGGGCGGCGGCGGGGCCTCGGGCACGTCGTCGGAGCCCGCGCGCCGCGCCGACGCCGGCGGGCCGGCCGGGCCCGAGGTGGCCGAGCTGCTCGCGACGCGCGCCGAGCTGCGCCGCGTCGAGGGCGAGCTGAAGAGGCTCGCCGAAGAGCGCCAGGACTTGAACGACAAGCTCGCGCGCCGCTCCGCCGACTTCGACAACTTCCGCAAGCGCACCGAGCGCGAGCGCTCCGAGACCTACAGCCGCGCGCTCGCCGAGGTCGTGCGCCGCCTGCTCCCCGTCCTCGACAACCTCCAGCGCGCGCTCGACGCCGAGCGCCTCGTCGAGGTCAAAGAGTCGGCGGAGTTCCGCCACTTTCTACAGGGCGTCGAGCTCATCAACCGCCAGCTCGGCGGCGTGCTCGAAAGCCTCGGGGTCGAGGCCGTGCCGACCGTCGGCGAGCTGTTCGACCCGCACGTCCACGAGGCCGTCGCCACCGAGGAGACGGCCGAGGTCGAACCCGACACGATCACGCAGGAGATGCAGCGGGGCTACCGCCTCGGCGACAAGCTCCTGCGCCCCGCGATGGTCAAAGTAGCGACCAGAGGGTGAGCGATTAAAAATCGGCGGCGGTGATGACCCGACGAGTCGCCGCCGCCCGGGCCGCCGGTTCGCCGCCTTCCAACCCCCCCAACCCCACCGTCGGCCGTTCAGGGCCGACGCCTTTCCCCCGTTCGAGAGAAAAA
>DASVSK010000471.1:0-2271 GCA_036388135.1 Pyrinomonadaceae bacterium
GCGCGCGCAGCCGACGCCGACGCCGACGCCCACGTCGCAGCCGGGCGCGCAGCCGCAGCCGACCCCTGCGGAAGAGACGGCGTCCGTCCCGCAGCCTACCGCCACGCCGCCCGCGGCGCAGCCGACCCCGACTCCGCCGCCACCCGCGCCGACGCCCGAGCCGCCCGCCGCGGCCGGCTCGCCCGCCGAGCGCTACGGCCGCGGAGTACAGCTCTGGCCCTCGAACCGCGGGGCGGCGCTCGCGGAGTTCCGCGCGGCGGCCTCGGGCGGCAACCTCGACGCGCACTACTACCTCGGTCTCGCCTACGTCGAGGGCCGAAGCCTCGGCTCGCTCAAACGCGCCGAACTCGTCGCCGCGCTCCAGCACTTCCAGCTCGCGCAGCGCGGCGGCGGCCAGCACGCCTCCCGAGCGCGCGGCTACGCCCAGCAGCTCGAAAAGGAATTTGACCGATTGAGAAAGCAGTGATAAGTAAGGGAAGTGGTGAGTGACAGGTGATAAGACGAGAACAAGGGCCTTGTATTTTCTCATCACCCGCCGCCCATCCCTCGTCACTTGATTCGAGCCATGTCTGAACTACTCGTCAACTACCCCGACCGCGCGCCGGAGCGCCTGCCGCTCGGCCGCCTGCGCATCACCATCGGGCGCTCGGCGCGCAACGACGTGTGCGTCCCCGACCCGTTCGCCTCGCGCGTCCACGCGGAGGTGCGGCGCGAGGGCGACCAGTATTTCCTGCAAGACCTCGGCTCGGCCAACGGCACCTACTACAACGGCTCGCGGCTGGAGCGGACGGTCGCGCTCACGCACGGCGGCCGCATCCAGATCGGCGAGACCGAGATCATCTTCAAGGAGCAGACGACCGAGCGCGCGCTGCCCGAGACGACCATCGAGGAGGACGCGCCGCTCCCCGAGGCGACCATCGCCTTCGACTCGGCGCAGCACACCACCTCGGGGCTGCTCGAAACCATCGAGGGCGCGCGGACGCAGACCTCCGGGCGCTTCGACCTCGCCTCGGTCATGCCGCACCGCTCGGGCTCGACGCCCGCGGCGGCCCCGGCGTCATCCGGCGACCACGGCGACCTGCTCGCGCTCATCTCGAAGGTCGGCGTCACGCTGCTCGCCTCGGCCACGCTCGACGAGACCTTGGGGCAGGTGGCGCGCCTCGTCTTCGAGGCGGTGCCGGCCGAGCGCTGCCTCATCATGCTGCGCGAGGGCGACGCGGGCGAGCTGAAGATTCGCGCCGCCGAGATGCGCGACCGCCGCCCGGAGGTGGGCGAGGTGCGCGTGGGCCGCACCATCGTCGAGGAGGTCGTCAACCAGGGGCGCTCCGTGCTGACCTCCGACGCGCAGCACGACCCGCGCTTCCGTTCCAGCACCGTCACCTTCCAGGGGATACGCTCCGTGCTGGCCGTGCCGCTCGGCGTCGGCGAGCGCATCTTCGGCATGATCTACGCCGACTCGCCGTTCGCCACCTCGCGCTTTTCCGAAGACCACCTGAAGGTCCTGACCACGCTCGGCTCGGTCGCGGCCATCCGCGTCGAGAACACGCGGCTGCTCGAAGAGCATCTCGCGCAGCAGCAGTACGAGCACGAGCTGCAACTGGCGCGCGAGATACAGCAGCGGTTCCAGCCGACCGCGCCGCCCGTCGTCCCCGGCTTCGAGTTGCAGGGCATCAGCTTCCCCTCCTACCAGATCGGCGGCGACTACTACGACTTCATCCCCTGCCACGACGGCCGCCTCGTCGTCGCGCTCGGCGACGTCTCGGGTAAGGGGACGAGCGCGGCGCTTCTGATGTCCTCCCTGCACGCGGCCGTCCACGCGCAGGTCGCCTCGTGCCGCCCCATCACCGAGACGGTGGGCGCGGTCAACCGCTACCTCGCCGACAACACGCCGGCCAACCGCTTCGTCACGCTCTTCTACGCCGAGCTGGACCCGCTGACCGGCTCGCTCTCCTTCATCAACGCCGGGCACAACCCGCCCATCATCGCGCACGAGAGCGGGACTCTGGAGCACCTCGGCGCGGGCGGCCTACCGCTCGGCATCCTCCCCGACTTCGACTACCGCGAGGGGCGCACACAACTCCGCCCCGGCGACGTGCTCATCGCCTACTCCGACGGCGTCACCGAGACGCAGAACCCGGCGGGCGACGAGTTCGGCACCCTCAGACTTCAGGAGGTCATCGGGCAGAACCTCAACCGCTCGGCCGCGGCGCTGCGCGACAAGATCGAGGCCGCCCTCTCGGCCTTCGCGCAGGGCACGCCCGCCGTCGACGA
>DASVSK010000472.1:0-1786 GCA_036388135.1 Pyrinomonadaceae bacterium
GCGCCGCTGGAGGAAGCCGCGGAAGAGCGGGTGGAGGCGGTACTCCTCGCCGCGCCCGTCCGAGGCGAGCGAGATGAAGACGTTGCGGCGCACGAGCGAGCGCAGCGTCGCCGAGGACTGCGGGTAGAGGCGGTTGCACGCCTCCGGCTCGACGCGCTCCAGGAGGCTTACGCGCAGGAGCAGTTGCTGGACTTCCTCGGCCTCGTCGGCGAAGACCTCCTCGGCGAAGTAGTCGAAGATGTCGCGCTCGCTCTGGCGCAGGATTTCGACGAGGTCGGGCGGCGCGGGCGCTGCGTCCGCCGCGGCGGCGGCCGCGCCGCTGCTCCGCGCGAGCGCCTGCCGCTGCGCCACCTGCCGGACGAGTTGGAGCGCGGTGATCCAGCCGTGCGTCCGCTCGCGGTACTCGGCCAACTGCCCGGGCGTCAGTTCGAGGTCGAAGACGTTGCGGAAAAGCTCCTGCGTCTCGCCGTCCGTGAAGAGAAGCTCCTGGCGGTCGATGACGGCGAGGCTGGCCTGCGTCCGCATCCGCGCCAGCGCGAGCGGCGGCATGTCGCGCGAGATGATGACGACGTGGATGAGGTCGGGCAGGTAGGCGAGCAGGCGGTCGACGACGCGGTGCACCGGCGTCTCCGCGCCGAGGTGGTGGTAGTCGTCGAGGACGAGGATGAACTGCTGCTCGACGCGGTCGAGCACCTCGTTGAGGAGCACGTCCACGGCGCGCTCGGGCGACTGCGCCAGCTCCTTCGACGCCTCCTGCATGTAGGACGTCGTGGCGTCGCCGAAGCCGGGGACGATGCGCTTGATGCCGTGCGTGACGTAGCCGAGGAAGACGAGCGGGTCGGCGTCCGTGTGGTCGAGCTGATACCAGACGAAGGGGTGCGCCCCGGTGCGTATGAAGTCGGCGACGAGCGTCGTCTTGCCCGAGCCGGCGGGCGCGGTGACGAGCGTGACGGCGTGCGCGAGGTTCTGCTGGAGCCGCTCGACGAGGCGGGGGCGCGGCAGAAGCGACGGCGCGGGGCGCGGCGGCAGCAGCTTCGTCCGGAGGAAGAACGTGGGGAGCTGCGGCGGCGCGGCCGCGGGCGGCTGCGTGTCGTGGATGCTCGCTTCGTGGCGGTTCGGCACGTCGGACATCGCTTCTGAAGCTTCGGGGCGCGCCGCGGGGGCGGCCGGGCCGGAGGGCCCTCGGCTTGTGTCGTGTCGTTTGCTTTTGAAAACGGTTCGGCCGGAAGTGGTCGGGGCGGGAGTATAACCCATCCGCGCCCGCGCGGCCGAACCCCGGAAAAGTAGTTTCGCGCCGCCCCGAAGCAGAGCGGGGCGGCGGACGGAATTTGCGAGGGTTAAGAACGGGGCCCGGCTTCAGGCCGTGCCCACGGACTTGTGGGGAGAGTTGACGAGCCGCAGCGAGAGGCGTCCCGTCGTCCGCGCGCCGCGCGCCGACGTGACGCGCTCGACCTCTTCGGCGACCGCCTCGGCACGGGCGCGCGCGTCGAGCGTCGCGGCGCGGCCGCGCGTCTCGCGGAGCGCCGCCTCGGCGCGCTCCGGCGCGAGACCGTAGCTGGCGTAGAGCCCGCGCGCCTCGGCCGGCGTGAAAGCGAGCGCCGGCTCGTCCATCACGCACAGCGTCTGCTTCGAGCGCATGCGCCAGAGCGGCGTCGGCGGCAGGCTCCGCCCCAGGAGCATCACGTGCGCCTCGCGCGGCAGCAGCGGGAGCAGCCGCCGGAAGAAGGGCACCATCCACTCCGCGTCGTAGACGAGGTGGAGGTCGTCGACGACGACCAGCAGCGGC
>DASVSK010000473.1:0-8276 GCA_036388135.1 Pyrinomonadaceae bacterium
CGCGGTGGCGGGCGCGACGCCCGGCGCTGAAGCCTACGGCTCGACCGCCGTCCGCGTCGCGCGCGGCAGGCGCTTCCCCGCCGGCAAGGCCGGCTCGACCGTCATCACGATTCCGGTCAACTAAAGGGTCAGGGGTAAAGGGGAAGGGGTAAGGGAGGACGAAAAGTCTCTCCCTTACCCCTTCCCCTTTACCCCTGACCCTTTAATTATGCGAGGCCGACCACGCCGAGCGCGACGAGGAGCGCGCGCTTGAGCCCGAGGTCGCGCCCCGCCGGGTCGTACCACTCGTCGAGCGTGTGCGTGTTGCCGGAAGCGCCGCCCGCGCCGATGGTGACGGCGGGCAGGCCGCGCGAGATGGCGATGTTCGAGTCGGTCGAGGAGCAGTCGAGGTATGGGCGGGAGCCGAGCGCGCGCGTCGCCTCGACGGCGAGCCGCACGAGCGGCTGCTCCGGCGGGGTGACGCCGCCCGGCCGGTCGCCGATGAGCTTGACCTCGACGTCTAGCGGGGGCGCGCCCGCGCGGCGCGAGGCGTTCTCGTCCTCGGCCGCCTCGCGCGCGGCGCGGCGGAAGAAGGCGTCGAGCCGTCCCAGCTCCACCGGCGACTCCGAGCGGAGGTCGACGTCCATGCGCGCCTCGCGCGGGATGACGTTGACGCCGGAGCCCCCCTCGATGCGGCCGACGTTGAAGGTCGTCCGCGGGCGCTTCGGCGCGGGGTAGGCGGCGAGGCGCGCGACGGCGCGGCCCAGCGCGTGAACCGGGTTCGGCACGCCGAAGTCGCCCCACGAGTGGCCGCCCGCGCCTCGGCACGTCACGCGGTAGCGGCGCGAGGCGAGCGCGGCGTGCGTGACCCGTTCGAGGCCGGGGCCGTCGATACTGACGAAGGCGTCGGCCCGGCCCGCCCACTCGCCCGCGCCCAGGAGGTGGCGGACGCCGCGCAGGTCGCCCTCGCCCTCCTCGCCGACGGTGCCGACGAACAGGATCGAACCCCCCGTCTCTATCCCGAACTCTTTCATCGCGCGCGCGATTGCCAGCAGCGCCGAGAGCCCGCAGCCGTCGTCCGCGATGCCGGGCGCGCGCATGAGCCCCGACGGCTCGCGCCGCACCTCGCAGTCGGTCCCCTCGGGGAAGACCGTGTCGAGGTGCGCGCTCAGGACGAGCAGCGGCGAAGACCCGCGCCCGCGCCTGAGCGCGACGCAGTTCCCCTCGGTGTCTATCCGCGCGGCTTCGAGCCCGCACGCGTCGAACTTCGCGCGCAGATACTCGGCGCGCGCGCCCTCGCCGAACGGCGGCGCGGGGACGGCGACGAGCGCCGCCTGCTCATCGTCGAACTCGCCCGCGCGCTCCTCGAAGAAGCGGAACGCCAGCCGCACGCGCTCCGCCCCCAGCAGGCGGCGCACGGCCTCCTCGGGCGGCACGGTCGTGGTGGCGGGGATTGTCATAAGGGAAACCGACTGGTGAAGAACGGGGACGAGGTTCTACGTCTCGCCGCCCGCCTCACGAAGCGGGCTCATAAATAGCCGCGCGCCTTTCCGGCATGGCGCGGGGGGTAACGCGGGCTTCGCGCGCCGCGTCCGTGCAGAGATTCCGCACGGGGGCGTGCGCGAAGACCGCGCCCGTTGATGTCAGTCGTGCTTGGAGGCGTAGCTCAAAACGCCGTCGTCGTCCTTAACCAGCTCGTAATAATCCCACTCGCCGTGGGCCGGCGTCTGCTCGAACCTCTGCGCTATCACCACCCGCTCGCCGTCGGTCCGCACGTCGATGTTTCCGTAGACGGCGACCGTGCGCCCCAGCTCCTTCTCCGTGGGATTCTCTTTAATGATTAAATCCCTGGTCGAGCGTGCCAGCTCGGTGCTGAAAATCAGAGGCCGGTGGCCGCGCCCGAATTTACCCAGCGCGCCGACCGCGTCGGGCCGGGGGTGTGAATGGGGCTCTTCGTCTCCGCTCGAAATGATGGTCGCGGCCGCGTTTACCGACCGGAGAAAGAGGTTGGTAAAGTCCGCGCTGCCGTGGTGGCAAGCCTTCGCCACGTCGGCCTCGAATATCTTCCTGGCCTCCGCGACCAGAGTTTCCATCTGGCCGGGGTCGGCCGTCTCGGGGTCGACCCCGGTGTAATGCTCAAGCAGATGATTTTCCGCCGGGACGTTTAAGTCGCCGCCGCAAAGGATTCTGACACCGCCGTATTCGATTTTCACCACGACGGAGTGCCCGTTCTTTGTCTCCCCGGCTTTGCTTTTCGGCCCGAACCACCGCATCGTCCGTTTCCCGTCGGCGTCCGAGCCCGGCACGGGGGCTAAGACGCGAATCGTGACGTCGCCGTCCTCGCCGTAACCGGGCAGATACTGGTCTTCGCAGCAGAGCATCTTGACGCTCGCGCCGTTCTCCCTCAGTTGTTTCATCAACTTCGGGTAGAGCTTCCCTTTAATCAGCGCCGGGTCGCCGATGATGCCGTCCAGCCCCGCGTCGTCGACGATGACGTCGGTGAGAAAATCGCCGTCCAGCGGCCCGAGCGGGTCGTCGCCGACGCGCTCGACCAGGCCGTTATGGTAGACGTTGCGGAACTTAACTTTGGGCTCTTTAACGATGTCGAAGAAGCCGTTGTAATGGTCTTTGTCCGGGTGCGAGATGATGGTGTTTTCAAAGACCACGGGGTTCGGGCTGCCGCCGCCGAGGTTGAATTTCCAGTGCAGGTAGGCCGCCATGTTCTTGCCTTCGCCCGCGTCGATCAGGTGAAATTTGTCGTCCGGCGTAATCAACAGGCAGCCGTCGCCCTGCGCGACGTCGATGAAATAGACTTCCAGGACGCGATTCTCCTGAAGGTCTTTTTTACGCATCCAGCCGATCTTCTTCTCCCGGTTGACGTCCCAGCCGCGGATGCGCACCTTCGCCCAATCGCCCGACTCCTCCTCCTGGTGCTCCACCCAGGTCCCCCAGAGGAGGTGCCCGATTCTTTCCGACTTCCCGCTCGGCTCCTTATAAACCTTCGCCGTCGGGTAACCCGCGTAGGCCGCCCTCGCCATCTCCGCGTTCTCCTTTCAGACCAGCCGGCTCACCTCGTCTTCGGAGAGGACGCCGTGGGCGCTCTTGGCGTGGTCGTAGATGCGCTGGACGCGCTCGTCCGAGGCTTCGTGGCCGCGCGATTCGAGCCAGTAGACGACGTTCGACTTGCCGCTCATCGGCCCGACCTCTATCTGCTGGCGCATGCCGAACAGCCCGGCGGGCACGCCCGAGTAGACGAGGTCCGCCAGTTCGTTGTCGCCCTTGCGGAAGCACTTGATGACCGCGGCGGCGTGGACGCCGGTCGCCGTGCGGAAGGCGTCGCGGCCGAAGACCGGGTAGTTGTGCGGTATCGTCCAGCCGCACGACTCGGCCGCCTTATCGCAGTACTCGCGCAGCTTCGAGAGGTCGTTGTCTATCCAGCCCATCAGCCGGAGGTTGACGAGGAGCTGGTCCATCGGCGTGTTGCCGACGCGCTCGCCTACGCCGAGCGCCGAGCCGTGTACCTGGTCGGCCCCGCCCTCGATGGCTGCGACGGAGTTGATGACGCCGAGCCCCCTGTCCTGGTGCCCGTGCCAGTCGAGCCTCACCTCCTCGCCCTGCTCCTCGATGATGCCCTTGACGAAGCGGACGACGGCGCGCGCGCCGTCGGGCGTGGCGTGGCCGACGGTGTCGCAGACGCAGACGGCGCGCGCGCCGGAGCGGATGGCCGTCGTGTAGAGCGCGCGGATGGTCTCGGGGTCGGCGCGCGTCGTGTCCTCGGTGACGAACATCACGGGCAGCCCCTCGGAGACGGCGAAAGACACGGCCTCCTCGGTCAGCTTCAGGAGCCTGTCGAGCGTCCACCCTTCGGCGAAGAAGCGGACGAAGGAGGAGCCGAGGAAGGTGCAGGCTTCGATGGGGATGCCGGCGCGCTGCGAGATTTCGGCGATGGGCCGGATGTCGTTCTGGTGCGTGCGCGCGGCGCAGTTGGGCCGAATCCGCAGGCGCTGGTCGGCGATCTCGCGCGCGAGCCGCTCGACGCCCTCGGCGTGCGTGCCGCCCGCGCCGGGCAGGCCGATGTCGGCGGTGTCTATCCCGAGGTCGTTCATCAGGTGGAGCAGCTCCACCTTGCGCCCGACCGGGGGCTCGCAGACCGAGGGCGATTGCAGCCCGTCGCGCAGCGTCTCGTCGTCGAAGCTGATGCGCCGCCCCGGCGCTTTCGTCGTCGGCTCGACGTCGTTCCAGTCGTAGATTAACTCACTGGCCGGCACTTCCACTCACCTCCGTTGTCCCGGTGCGATTGGCTTCTCACTTCGGCGTGTTTCGAGGAGATCTCGATTACAGCAAGCGCCACCGCGCGTGTCAAGCGGGGGAAGTAGACAGTAGTCAGTAGTCAGTAGTCAGTAGCGCTCCGCGTCGCGGACGCCGCCCTGTTCAAATCGCCCGCCCGCCCGGCAAAGGTTTTCTACTGTCTACTGTCTACTGTCTACTGTCTACTGGCTACCGGCCACCGCCTTATGCTACCGTGCCCGCAAAGCTAACGGCTATGAGGACACTGAAGAAGCTCTTCGACAGCAACCGCGCGTGGGCCGAGGAGATCAGCGCGCGCGAGCCCGACTTCTTCCGCGAGCTGGCGCGGCAGCAGACGCCCGAGTACCTGTGGGTCGGGTGCTCGGACTCGCGCGTCCCCTCGACGCAGCTCGTCGGGCTCTCGCCGGGCGAGATGTTCGTCCACCGCAACGTCGCCAACCTCGTCGTCCACACGGACCTCAACTGCCTCTCGGTGATGCAGTACGCCGTCGACGCGCTCAAGGTCAGGCACATCATCGTCTGCGGCCACTACGGCTGCGGCGGCGTGCAGGCGGCGCTCGCGGGCGCGCGGCTCGGGCTCATCGACAACTGGCTGCGCCACGTGCAGGACGTCGCCGAGAAGTACCAGGCGGCGCTCGCGCGCGCCGGAGGCGACGAGGCGCGGCTCCGCCTGCTCTGCGAGCTGAACGTGCGCGAGCAGGTGGCGAACGTCTGCCGCACGACCGTGGTGCAGGCGGCGTGGGAGCGCGGGCAGGAGCTTTCGGTTCACGGCTGGATTTACGCGCTCGAAGACGGGCTGCTGCGCGACCTCGGGCTCTGCGTCACCTGCCCGGAAGAGTTCTCGGCCGCGGAAGAGAAACTTGGGACGGTTTCGTGAACGGCCGGGCACGCCTCGTCCCGTATAATCGAGGCCGGAGGGGCGAGCGCGTCCGAAGGGGCTTGGAGGCCCGAACCTTATGTCCGCGAACGGCAAAAATGTGGTCGTCATCGACGGGGCCAACGTGGCCTACGAGGAGCGCAGCGCGGGCGGCAAGCCCAAGCTCTCGAACCTGCTCAAGGTGCGGGGCGAGCTGGAGGAGCGCGGCTTCGAGGCCGTCATCCTCGTCGACGCCAGCCTCAAGTACGACATCGACGACCCGGAGCAGTTGGAGAAACTCATCCAGTCGCAGCAGGTGCGCCAGGTGCCCGCCGGCACCGACGCCGACTACTTCATCATCCAGTTCGCCGACCAGCTCGACGCCGTCATCGTCACCAACGACCGCTACAAGGACTACGCCGCGCAGTACCCCTGGATACCCGACCGCCGCCTCCCCTACATGATCGTCAAGGGCGAGGTCGTCCTCTACGACGAACAGCAGTAGACAGCAGTCAGTAGTCGGCAGGCTCCGCCCGGCGGGCGGCGACGCCGACGCCCTGACGATTCGACTGCGAAGGTTTTTCTACTGACTACCGTCTACTGCCTACTGTCTACTGCTGTCTACTGCCTACTGCTTTTTGCCTTTTGCCTTCCCTTTGTTGTAGCCTCGACGCGCCCCGCGCCAGAACGTCGGAAGTCTCCCCGCCGGCCCCGCGCGCCACAGGTGTAAAGTAATGCTCATCGCACTCGGCTCGGCACGCCCGGCCAAGATCATGGCGCTACGCGCCGCCTGCGCGCGCGTCGCCGAGGCCGACCCGCGCTGGAGGCGCGCCGAGCTGGTCGCGCGCGCCGTCGAGACGGGCGTGCCGCGGATGCCGCTCTCCGACACGCAGCTCATGCGCGGGGCGCGCAACCGAGCCGACGCCGTGCGCGAGCTGCTCGCGGGCGAGGGCCGCAGCGCGGACTTCTACGTCGGGCTCGAAGGCGGCTTCCACTCGATCACCTTCGACGGCGAGCGGCGGACGTTCCTGCACGGCTGGGCTTACGCGACGGACGGCGCGCGCGGCTACTTCGGTCACGCCCCGGCCGTCACCGTCCCGCCGTCGATAGTGGCGCGCGTCGAGCGCGCCGGGCGCGAGCTGGGCGAGGTCATCGACGAGGTCGCGGGCGAGCACGACGTCCGCAGCCGCCAGGGCGCGTGGGGCGTGCTCTCGCGCGGGCTGCTCACGCGCGCGATGAGCTTCGAGGCGGCGCTCGTCGCCGCCCTCGCGCCGTTCTACAACGCGCGGCTCTACGCGTGAAAGTCGGAAGACGAAGTTTGAGAGGTCGGTCAGAAGGATGGTGGAGAGACTCACCGCGGAAGGTAACGACGAGCACCTGGCGAAGGCCGGGCACAACGCGTCCGGCTGGATCGAGGTCATCGCCGGCTCGATGTTCTCGGGCAAGTCCGAGGAGCTCATCAGGCGCCTGAGGCGCGCACGCATCGCGCGCCTCAAGGTGCAGGTCTTCAAGCCCGAGATAGACGTGCGCTACTCGCGCGACCACATCGTCTCGCACTCCGAGATGCGCCACGAGTCGTGCGCCGTCCGCACGGCCGCCGACATCATCCAGCTCGTCCTGCCCGCCACCGAGGTCGTCGGCATCGACGAGGCGCAGTTCTTCGACAACGACTTGGTGGACGTCGCCAACACGCTCGCCGCGCGCGGCGTCCGCGTCATCATCGCCGGGCTCGACCAAGACTACACGGGCCGCCCCTTCGAGCCGATGCCGCAGCTCCTCGCCGTCGCCGAGTACATCACCAAGACGCACGCCATCTGCGTCCGCTGCGGCCAGCCCGCCAACTACTCGCAGCGCATCGTCGAGGTCGAAGGCCGGGTCGTCGTCGGCGCCTCCGACACCTACGAGGCGCGCTGCCGCCGCTGCTTCGTCCCCCACGCCGACACCCCAACGCGATACGTCACCGAATAGCCTCGCCGCGTCAAGCGCCTTGCGCGCCGGGCGCGCGGGCGCGACTAGCCCGCCAAAGCGTGCGAGCGGCGCGCTTCCGGCCTCCCGCTTTAATTCGAGCTTGAGTTAAATGAGGTCTCCGCGTCTTCACGCTTCGCGCTCAAGGCGGTAGTGTGCCCGCGCTCCTGGGGTAGCGTCGCACGCGAGTGAAACGCGCTTTAAGACGTGGCCGGCGGGTCGAGCTCTTCGGCGAGGCGGGTCCAGACTTCGGCGAACTTTTCGACGTCGGCGCGGGTGCCTTCGAGGACGCGGCGGCTGTCCATGTAGGCCGCCCAGTGGGGCGTGTTGACGAGCGCCTCCTGCGTCTCGTCGCCGATGACCTGCGCCATCAGGGCGACGAGGTCCTGCGTGACGCGCGTGTGTTCGAGGAGCGCCTGGATGATCGTGTAGGCGAGGCGCGCCTGCTCGTACGCGAGCCCGCGCGGCCGCGCGGCGGCCTCTTCGGCGGCGGCGCTCTCCGTCACGCCGTCGGGTCTTTTGCCCTCGCCGCCCATCAGCCCGGCTCCCCCGCGCGTGCGTCCGCCGCGGGCGCGTCCGCATACCAGCCCCCGCGCACGAGCGGCGGCTCCGCGACGCGCGCCGAGCAGACCTCCGTCTCGCCCGAGAAGACCTTCAGCTCCGTGCCCGGCGCGAGGAAGTCGTACTTGACGAGCGCGAGCGCGACGCGTCGGCGCAGGCGCGGCGAGTAGACGGTTGAGGTGATGCGCCCGGCCTCGCGCCCCCCGGCGCAGTCGCGCAGACGCGCCTCGGCCGGCGGCTCGGCGTCGCGGTCGAAGACGACGCCCGCGAGTCGCTTGGCGACGTGGCCGCGCCAGTGTATGCGCGCGATGATCTCCTGCCCCGCGTAGCAGCCCTTGGTGTAGCTGACGGCCTCGGCCTCGTCGACGACTTCGAGCACGACGTTCGCGTCCGACGCGTCGACGCCGTAGCGCGGGAGCCCCGCCTCGACGCGCAGGACTTCGAGCGCGTCGTGCCCGGCGGGGCGAGCGCCCGCGGCGGCCAGAGCGTCCCAGAGGCGGCCCGCCCCGGCCGCGCCCACGAACAGGTCGAAGCCGTCCTCCGCGGTGTGTGTCGCGCGGACGACGTGCAGCGGCCCGTCGCCCCAACCTTCCGTGACGTCGGCGAC
>DASVSK010000474.1:0-3045 GCA_036388135.1 Pyrinomonadaceae bacterium
GGGTGCCAGTTGCGGTTGCCCCAGTAGACGGGGAGCCGCGGGCCGCGCTCCTCAAGCTCGCATTCGAGCGCGCCGATGAGCCGCCGGTTCTGTTCGTTGATGGGGCTCACGCCGCCGAACAGCTCGTAGTGGTGCGCGACCTCGCGCATGCGCGACTCGGGGACGTTGCGCCCGCGCAGCACGTTCGAGAGGAAGGGCATCACGTCGCCCATCCCCTCGGGGCCGCCGAAGGAGACGACGAGCAGCGCATCGTAGTTCTGATTCATCGGGTCGAGTCCTTACCTCCGGCTCAGCTCGTGGACGGCCTCGACGAGCGCGACGACGTTCTCGACTGGCGTCTCGGGGAGGATGCCGTGGCCGAGGTTGAAGATGTGGCCGGGTCGGTTCGCGGCCTGGTCGAGTACGTCCCTGGCGCGGCGGCGGATGACCTCGGGCGTGGTGAAGAGGGCGACGGAGTCGAAGTTCCCCTGGACGGCCACGTCGCCGAGCCGCGCCCAGGCTTCGTCGAGCCGGACGCGCCAGTCGAGGCCGATGACGTCGCCGCCCGCCTCCTTCATCAGCTCCAGAAGCGCGGCCGTGCCCGTGCCGAAGTGGATGACGGGGACGCCGGCGCGGACGCCCCGGATGACCTCGCGCGTGTGCGGCAGGACGTACTCGCGGTAGTCGTCGGGCGAGAGCGCGCCGACCCAAGAGTCGAAAATCTGGACGGCCTGCGCGCCCGCCTCGACCTGCGCGTTGAGGTAGCCGACGAGCGCGCGCGCGACCCGCGACATCAGCGCGTGCCACGCGCCGGGGTCGGCGTACATCAGCCGCTTGGTGTGGACGTAGTTCTTCGAGCCGCCGCCCTCGCAGACGTAGGAGGCGAGCGTGAAGGGCGCGCCGCAGAAGCCGATGAGCGGGACGTGGGGGCGAAGCTCGCGCCGCGTGATGCGGATGGCCTCGTAGACGTAGTCGAGCGCGGAGACGTCTTCGACCTCGCGGACGCGGTCGACGTCCGACGCCGTGCGGACGGGGTTGTGGATGACGGGGCCCTCGCCTCTGGCGAATTCGAGTTCGAGCCCCATCGGCTCGACGATGAGCAGGATGTCCGCGAAGATGATGGCGGCGTCGACGTTGAGGCGGTGCGCGGCGTAGACCGTGACCTCGGAGGCGACCTCCGGCCGCTTGCACAGCTCAAGGAAGGAGTGGCGGGCGCGCACGTCGCGGTACTCCTTCATGTAGCGCCCGGCCTGGCGCATCAGCCAGACGGGCGTGTGGGGCACCGGCTCGCGCCGGCACGCGCGCATGAAGGGGCTGTCGCGCAGCACCTCGGTCAGATTGAGACCGCCCCCGCTCGTCCTCGCTTCACTCATCTCGGCCCTCTGAAGTCCCCTTTTACGCGGTGAAACTGCGTGGACAATATAGCAGTCGGCCGCCGTGCGCCACCAACGCCGGGGGAGGGGGCGAATTGTTAGGGGGGGGCGGGGTTTAGCTGTTAAAATTTCTTGCCACGAAACCGGCCCCGGCGGTGTTTATGTGGGTGAGAGTGGCCTGATGAGGGAACGAGTGGCAGAGGCTTTGATTAACTCGGTGCCAGAGACGGTTCAGGCGGTTGCGGCCGGCGCGCCCAGCTTTGACGAGGCGTTCACGCTGCACCACCGCGCCGTCTTCCGCGCGGCCTACGCGCTCGTCCGCGACGCCGGGCTGGCCGAGGACGTGACGCAGGAGGTCTTTCTCAAGCTCTACCAGCACATGGGCTCGCTCCAGAACGAGGAGCACGTGCGGCCGTGGCTCCTGCGCGTCGCGTCGAACACGGCGCTCAACACCATCCGCAGCCGGGGCCGCGCCGGGGCGCGCGAGGAGGAGTTCGGCGTGTCGTCCGTGGTCGGGGGCGAGCCGGTGGGGCTGGAGGCCGACTACGAGCGCCGGACGGAGATCGAGGAGGCGCGGCGCGCGCTCGCGCAGCTCAAGGAGCCGATGCGAAGCTGCCTCCTGCTCAAGCAGCAGGGGCTCTCGTACCGCGAGATAGCGCAGGCGCTCTCGCTCAACGAGGCCAACGTCGGGAGCCTGATCGCGCGCGGGCGGAAAGAGTTCGTGAGGGTGTACGGGAAGATCGGAGGACGCCGATGACGAAGAGATGTCTGGACGAAGGGGTTTTGCAGGCTTACCTGGACGGCGAGCTTTCGGGCGACCGGACGGCCGAGGCGGCGGCGCACCTGGCCGCCTGCGACGCCTGCGCCGCGGCGCTCGCAGAGGCCGAGCAGGAGACGTCCCTTTTTGCCATCGCCTTCGCGCCCGACGAGTCTGTCAACGTCCCGTCGGAGGTGCTTCGCTCGCGCATCGGCGCGGCGGTCGCGCAACTCGAAACGTCGGCCGAGCCGAATCAAACGCGCTCGCGGCGCGGGAGCTTGGGCGGCCTCTTCGCCTCGCTGGCCGGGCTCTTCAGCTTCACGCCGCAGGGCGCGGCCGCCTTCGCCGGCCTGCTCGCGGTCGTGGCGCTCGCCCTCGTCTACTTCTCGGCGCAGAGGTCGCAGCAGGCACCGGGGCAGTCCGAAGGCGGACAGCAGTTGGCGAAAGTCGGGACGACGCCCGAGCGCGCGCCCGTCGTGACGCCGACGCCCGGGCAGGTCGACCAACCGACGCAGATTCCGACCACCGGCAAGGTGACTACGTTGACGACGTCGGGCGCGGCCCCCGTCAAGGTCAATCACAAGCCGCGCCGCGCCGCGGCCGGCAGCGGCGTCGCGCGGTCGCGGGTCGCGCCGCCCGCGTCGAAGGAAGAGGCGCTGCCCGGCGAGAAGGAGTACCAGACGGCCATCGCCTCCCTGGAGCAGACCATCAAGCTCGGCGGCGAAGGGTCGCTCCGCCCGGCGCTGCGCGCCGAGTACGAGCGCAACCTCGCGCTCCTCGACAGCGCCATCGGCCAGACGCGGCAGGTCGCCGTGCGCAACCCGAAGGACGAGGACGTCGTGGGCTTCCTCATGGCGGCCTACCAGAGCAAGGTGGAGCTTCTGTCGAAGGTCGCCGACCAGGCGCAGTTCGCCGCGCTCGGCCGTTAAACGGCGC
>DASVSK010000475.1:0-12029 GCA_036388135.1 Pyrinomonadaceae bacterium
ACTGCTTTATTACCGTTCACGGCTGCCAATTTGACGCGAATGTCAAAAGCGATATTGACAACCCTGCCCCCGCCGCGAGAATCTTAAGGCAGCCAAGACCCGCGCACCCGCGCGGACAACCCTTTCAGCCCTGAAGATTGAAGATGAACAACCGCTCTTTCCTGCTCATGAGTTTGACGGCCGTGGTGTTTGCGCCCGCGCTCGACGCGCGCGCGCAGACGGCCGAGCCGTCGCCAGCCTTCACGCGCCCGCGGGTCGTCAGCGTCTCGCAGCAGAACCAGACGGCGACGCCCCCGGCCGCCGCGCCCGCGCCGACTCCGCAGACG
The DNA here is from genome assembly GCA_036388135.1 of Pyrinomonadaceae bacterium. Classification (GTDB taxonomy): domain Bacteria; phylum Acidobacteriota; class Blastocatellia; order Pyrinomonadales; family Pyrinomonadaceae; genus QHXN01. The sequence goes on from DASVSK010000475.1 coordinate 327, forward strand.
AACGCGCCGCGGCCTGCGGCGTCGCCTTCGCCCGCCGTCCCGCAGGGCTCGACCCGTACGCCCGCCGCTTCGACGACGCCGTACGCGACGCCCGCGCCGCAGACGGCCGCGCCGCAATTCATCGCGCCGTACGTCCCCTTGCAGCCCGCGCACCCGCCCTCGCTCAGCAAGTTCCGCGAGCGCACGGCCGAGGCACAGCGGCTCCTGAAGTCGCGGCTGACGCTCACGTCGGCGACGCCCAACACGGCCTTCGTCACCGTCGCGGCGCTCGAACAGGACACGTCTAAGATTCACACGCTGAGCCTGCCGAAAGACGTCTTCCTCAAGCGCGGCAACGACGTCCTGCTGACGACGTCGCAGGGGATGGGCGTGCGGCTACAGGTCATCCGCTCGAACTACGTCAACACGGCGGTCGTCGTCTCCGAGGCCGCGACCGGAAGGCAGTTGACGCCGCTCGTCGTCGAGTACCCCATCGAGAAGCTGGGGCGCTTCCGCGAGATGGCCTACTACACGTCGGCGCACCCGGCGCTGGTCTCGCCCGAGGTCACGAAGCACGGGCAGGGTTACGTCCGCAACATGCTCGACCTCGCGGCGCGGAGGCTCAAGGACAAGGGCAAGACCATCTCGCCCGAGCTGGTCGACATCGCGGAGCGGCTCTGCCTCGTTGAGCACGTCGACCACGGCCGCTTCCGGAGCGAGGACCGCAAGAAGCTCTACGAAGAGGTCTACGCGCTCTACTCTTTGAACGAGCTGGACACCTACCGCTACTCGGTCAGCTCGGCCGGCGCGGGCGGGATGGTGCAGATGATTCCGCCGACCTACCAGATGGTGAGGCGGATGCACCCGGCCGTCGGGCTCAACCCCGACTTCGTCGCGGGGATGCGCAACCACGGCAACGCGCTCGAAGCGATGCTGCTCTACATGCAGGACACCTGGAACGACCTCGCGCTCAACCAGGAGGTGCTCGACGCACTGGCGAACAAGACCGCGACGAAGGCCGAACTGGCCGCCGCCGGGTACAACTCGAACCCCGCGCGCCTGCCGCTCTACCTGCGGCGCGGCGGCGCGGGCTGGCGCACGCTCATCCCGCGCGAGACGCAGATGTACTTGCAGATTTACTCGTCGGTCGAAAGTCTGATGCAGTTCAAAAACCGCGGCGACGACGGCGGCAGCCATCGATGAAGTGAGGTCGCGGCCGCCCGCCGGGCCGAAACCGGGCGCGGCGTTCACGCGGGCAGAGAGGGCGCGGAGAGATTCAACTCTCCGCGCCCTCTTAGTTTCTGAGGATTGAGTTTTAAGACTGCCCGCGCCGTCACCGTCGTTCGAGCGAGGCGCGATCCCAGCGGCCGCGGGTGGCGGCCGCTTCGTATGTGTCCTGTAGGAAGCGGAGGAGGCCGGCATCGGGGTTTTCCGAGGCGCGCACCGTCTCGTAGGGCAGGACGAACTCTTTGAAGTTACCGTCGTAGCGCGCGCCGTCGGGGCCGACGCGGAAGTCTTTGAAGCCTTCCGGCTCCGGGTAGGCGTAGGAGTAGAAGACGGGCTCGGGCATCGCCGGGCCGCCGGGCCAGAAGCCCGCGCTGGAGACCTCGTGCGAGTACGCCTCGCGCGTGACGGAGTCGGCGACGCCGGGCGCGCCGGGGTGTTCGGGCGCGCGGCGGCCCGAGAAGCGCGTGACGGCGAGGTCGAAGCTGCCCCAGAAGAAGTGGACGGGGCTGCACTTGCCCGTGAAACCCGAGCGGAACGTCTGGAAGACCCTGTCGGCCTGGACGAGCGAGCGCCAGAAGCGGTTGGCGTGCTCGGGGTCGTAGGCGTGGTGCTGCTCGTCGCGCTCGAAGGGGACGGGGTTTTCGACCTCGACCGGCGTCGTCCAGATGTTCGCCCGGATGCCGAGCGAGTCGAGGCGCGACTTGAACTCGCCGTAGAAGTCGGCCACCGAGCGCGGCGCGAGGTCGAGGGAGAGCGTGCGGTCGTTGCCCCCGCGCACGTAGAGTTTGTGCTCGATGAAGTCGAAGTCTATCTGAAAGACCCTGTCGCCGTAGTGCATCGCCGAGGTCGTCAGCCCGCGCGCGTTGACGTAGAGCGGCACCTGCCACCAGTGGTTCACGTACGAGTTCATAGCGAGCTTCACCTTGCCGACGATCTGCGTCCACATGTGGAGCGTCTCGTAGGTCTCACGCCACTCGCCGTAAGGCAGGCTCGGCCAGTGGTCGAAGTCGTTACGCGGTGCGGTTGCGTCCATGAATTTACCCCGGGGTCGCTTGCTCAGAAAAGGTTGGAGAACCAGCCGTAAGGGTCGAGGAAGCGGCCGTAAAAGTCGAAGAACCGGCCATAAAGCGCGCGCGCGGACGCCGGCCACACGCAGAAGAGGACGAAGCTGACGGCCGCGACGATCAGGTTGGTCGTCCTGTAGATACTGCCCACGTAATAGGCGGACACGATGTTGAAGGCCACCCAACACGAAAGGAGCCCGACGAAGTATAGAACAACCGCGAGCCACGGCGGCGCTCCCGCGGCCGAATCTCGGACGGCGAGCGCGGCGAAGGCTGACCAGCCCGCCTGCACGACCCCGCTGACCGCCAGGCCGGAGATGATGTAGCCGTTGGGGTGCGAGTACATGTCAACGCGGAGGAGGCGCTGGAGCATGACCACCAGCGTGGAGGCCAGAATCAGGGCCGTCCAGAAGCCCCAGAAGCCCCTGGCGAGGATGAGCGCCATCGCCGCCTTGCCCGTGGGCCAGAGCAGCAGCGCGACCAGCGTGAGGAAGACCGCGTTTAAGGCGACGGCGAAGAGGTGGTCGAACAGCTCCTTCCGGTCTTCATGCAGCAGCCATTTGCTGAACTCTCCCATGACAGAGACGTTCCCGGCCAATCGCCGACGACGCAGTTCCGCCCGCCGCGCGGAATATTTTTTGCGGGCGGGCGCGCCGCGGCCGAGGGCCTTTCAGTCGCCGTATTGCAGGCGCTCGCGGAGCGCGGGGTCGGGGAGGTCGTCGTCGCCGCCCGAGCCGTCGGCGTACTGGAGCTTGTAGAGCCGCCAGTAGAGGTCGCGGCGCGCGAGGAGCTGCTGGTGCGTGCCGCGCTCGCGCAGCTCGCCGTGGTGGAGGACGAGTATCTGGTCGGCGCGCTGGACGGTCGAGAGGCGGTGCGCGACGACGATGGAGGTGCGGTCGCGCAGGACGCGCTCGATGGCCTGCTGGATGAGCCGCTCGGTCTCGGTGTCGATGGAGCTGGTCGCCTCGTCGAGGATGAGGAGGACGGGGTCGAAGGCGAGCGCGCGCGCGAACGAGATGAGCTGCTTCTGCCCGACCGAGAGCCCCGCGCCGCGCTCGCGCACCTCGGACTTGTAGCCTTCCGGCAGCCGCTCGATGAAGCCGTCGGCGTGAACCTCGCGCGCAGCCCAGCGGACGCGCTCGTCCGTGACGTCTTCGCGGCCAAGGCGTATGTTGCCCTCGACCGTCCCGCTGAAGAGGAAGACGTCCTGGAGGACGACGGCGAAGTTCTCCCTCAAAGCCTTCAGGTCCCACTCGCGCACGTCCACGCCGTCGAGCAAGACCTGCCCGCGCTGCACGTCGTAGAAGCGCATGAGGAGGTTCGTGATCGTCGTCTTCCCCGAGCCGGTGTGCCCGACGAGCGCGACCGCCTGCCCCGGCTCGGCCGTGAACGAGACGCCCTTCAAGACCCAGTCCTCGCCCTTGTAGGCGAACCAGACGTCGCGGAACTCGACGCGCCCGCGCGCCCGCCCCGTCATCTTCGGGCTCTCGGGCGTGAGCACCGTGACGGGCTGGTCGAGCGTGCGGAAGATGCGGTGCGAGGCGACGAGCGCCGCCTGGAAGACGTTGTACTTGTCCGAGATGTCGCGGATGGGCTGGAAGAGCCGCTGAGAATACTGGATGAAGGCGACGAGCGCGCCGATGGAGAGGACTTCGTTGACCGGCGTGTTCTGCATCACGCGCCAGCCGCCGTACCAGATAATGAGCGCGATGCCGAGCGAGCCGATGAAGTCGACGAGCGGGAAGAAGACCGAGTAGTAGAAGATGGTCTCGACGTTGGCGTTCCGGTAGTCGTCGTTGGCCTCGTGGAACTGGCGGAGCGACTTCTCCTCGCGGTTGAAAATCTGGACAGTCTGCGCGCCGGAGATGTGCTCCTGGAGGAAGGAGTTGATGCGCGCCAGCTTCGTCCGCACGAGGTCGTAGCCGCGCCGCGCGTGCTTGCGGAACCACGTCGTCGCCGCGAACAGTAGCGGCACGGTGATGAGCGCGACGAGCGTCAGCCGCCAGTCCATCCACGCCATGAAGCCGATGATGGCGAAGACCATCACCACGTCGCCCAGACCCTCGATGACGCCCGAGGTGAACAGCTCGTTCAGCGCCTCGACGTCCGAGGTGAGCCGCGTCATGATGCGGCCCACGGGGTTGCGGTCGAAGTAGGCGACCTCCTGCCGCTGCAACTTCCCGTAAAGCTCCGAGCGCAGGTCGTACATCACGTGCTGGCCGACCGACTGGAGCAGCACGGTCTGGACGTACGAGACGAGCATCTGCAGGAGTTTCACGCCGAGGAAGGCGAGCGCGAGCCACTGCAACCCCGAGAGGTCTTTCGGGAGGATGTGCCAGTCGATGGCGTACTGGAAGAACTTCGGCTCGACGACGCCGAGCGCGTTGACCAGGAGCGTCAGCAGGAGCGCGGGCACGATCTGACGCCGGTACGGCTTCAGGTAGCGCAGCAGGCGGCGCGCGCTCCCGCGGTCGAACTGCTTGAGCGCCTCCTCCTCGTGAAACTGTTTGGCCTCCGCCGACATTACGTTATCTAAAGTCCCTCTCGCCGCCCGCGCGGCTCACCCGACGCTCTTGTAATGCGCCGCCTGCACCTGCTCGCGGCGGGGGAAGTGCAGCGCCATCCCGAGCGCGCCGAGGACGAAGAGCAGGTAGGCGTAGTCGCTCAAGGTGATGAAGAAGCCCACCAGCCCCATCAGCACGGCCGTCTCGCAAAGCGCCAGCGCGAGGACCAGCCCCGTCTGCACCTGCGCGGGCTGCTGCCGCTCGGCGGCCCGCCTGTAAAAAATCCCCTTCAGGACGAAAGAGACGACGACCGCCGAGAGCCCCGCGGCCGCCAGCGCGTAGAGCAGCGGCGGGTTGTTCCGCTCCGCGGCCCCCGGCGCGTCCACGTCCGGGCGGGTGACGCGCGTGACGACGAAGAACAGCCCGACCGTCAACAGTTGCGCGGCCCAGAGTATGCGCATCGTGCGGAGGCGCGTATCGAGCGCCACTTCGTCCGCCGGACGGCTCATCATCTGCCGAGAACCCCCTTCACCGAAGTTAACGCGGCGGCTAACTCGCCGCCAGCTCCTCCTCAAGCAGTTGCCGCTCGTAGAGCGCCGCGTATTCGCCGCCCGCGGCGAGAAGTTCTTCGTGCGTGCCGCGCTCGACGATGCGCCCCTCGTCGAGGACGCAGATGAGGTCGGCGTCGCGGACGGTCGAGATGCGGTGCGAGACGATGAGCGAGGTGCGCTCGCGCATCACGCCGCGCAGCCGCCCGAGGATTTTCTCCTCGGTGTAGGTGTCGACGGACGAGAGCGCGTCGTCGAGGATGAGGATGCGCGGCTGGCGCATGACGGCGCGCGCGATGGCCGTGCGCTGCTTCTGCCCGCCCGAGAGCGTGATGCCGCGCTCGCCGACGAGCGTCTCGAAGCCCTCGGGAAACTCGCGCACGTCGTCGGCGAGCCCCGCTATCTCGGCCGCCCACTCGACGTCGGCGCGCGCCGACCGCTCGACGCCGAAGGCGACGTTCTCGGCCAGCGTCTCGCTGAAGAGGAAGGTCTCCTGCGGGACGTAGCCGACGGCCGAACGCAACTGCGCGAGCGGGTAGTCGCGCACGTCCACGCCGTCGACGAAGACTGTGCCGGGCGGGGCCTCGACCACGCGCGGGACGAGGTTCATCAGCGTCGACTTGCCCGAGCCGGTGCGGCCGACGAAGGCGACCGTCTGCCCGGCCTCGACGGTCAGGTCGACGTCCCTGAGGACGGGCGGCAGGTGCTCGCCGTAAGAAAAAGTCAGGTTGCGGAACTCGATGCGGCCGCGGACGGCCGGGCGCTCCTTAGCGCCCGCGGCATCCCTGATCGCGGGCTCGGCCGCGAAGATGGCGTTCATCCGCTTGAGGCTCGCCGTGCCGCGCTGGTAGAGGTTGACGACGTAGCCGAGCGCGATGAGCGGCCAGATGAGCCGCATCAAAAACAGTGTGAACTCGACGAACTGACCCGGCGTGATCTCGCCGCGCACGGCGAGGATTCCGCCGTACCAGACGATGAGAACCATCCCCAGCCCGATGACGAACTGGATGAGCGGGCGCATGACGGCCGACACGCGCACCAGGCTCAGGTTGCGCGTCGCGTACTCGCGGTTGAGCCGGTTGAAGGCCGCGGCCTCCGCGTCCTCCTGCGCGTAGGCGCGCACGACCCTCACGCCCGAGATGTTCTCCTGCGCCCGCGCCGTGATCTGCGAGAAGAAGTCCTGAATCTTCTCGAAGCGGACGTGCACCTGCTGGCCGAAGTATTTGACCGTCAGCGAGACGAGCGGCATCGTCACGAAGAGGAGCAGCGTCAGGCGCACGCTGATCCGCAGCATCAGCGGGAGGATGAGGACGACGACGAAGACCGTCTGGAGCGTGTACATCACCATCGGCCCGGCGAGCTGGCGGACGGCGGCGAGGTCGTTGGTGGCGCGCGCCATCAGGTCGCCCGTGCGGTGTGAGTGGAAGAAGGTGAGCGGCTGGCGCTGGAGGTGCGCGTAGAAGTCCTGCCGCAGGTCGTACTCGACGTGGCGCGACATGCCGATCAGGATGCGGCGCTGGAGGAAGAGGAAGACGCCGCTGACGACGCTCGCGCCGACGACGAGCAGCGCCGAGCGCGTGACGTTCTCCCACGTCGGCCCCGCGCGCAGATCGTCCACCGCCTGCCCGACGAAGACGGGGATGAGCAGCCCGACCACCGTCCCGGCGAGGATGCAGAGGACGCCGACGACGAGCGACTGCTTGTACGGGCGGAAGTAGAGCGCGAATTTTCGCAGATCGTCCATGGGCGCTTGCGGGGGCCGGGCCGCTCCGGGAGCAGCGGCGTGTCCGTCGGCCTTTCCTTCGCCGCCTATGATGCGCGATTTTCCCCCGCAAAGACAAACGCGGCCCCGGCGGGCCGCGTTTGTCTTCGTGTTCGGTGGGATAAGTGGAACGTCCCCGCCCCCGCGGCGGCGGCCGGACCCTTAAACGTTCGGCGGGTTGACCGCCTCTTGCAGCTCCGGCGCGGCGGGGATGTCGGGGGCCGCGGCGTTGAAGACCTCGCAGGTCTCGTGGACGGGGAGCACGGGCTCGTAGGGGGCCGAGAAGAGGTCGTCGGGGGGCAGGTCGGCGGTCGAGCAGACCCTGTTGCGCCCCGTGCGCTTGGCCTGGTAGAGCGCGCGGTCGGCGCTCGTCACCAGAAGTTCGCGCGAGCTGGCGTCGCCGGGGAAGGTCGCGACGCCGAGCGAGGCCGTGATGCAGCCGACGCCGGGCACCTCCGTCCGCTCGATGCGCGAGCGCAGGCGCTCGGCGACGACCTGCGCGCCCTCGGGGCCCGCCTGCGGGAGGATGATGGCGAACTCCTCGCCGCCGTAGCGCGCCGCCGTGTCGACGCCGCGCACCTCCTCGCGCAGGGCGTTGGCGAGGATGCGCAGCGCCGCGTCTCCCGCGTCGTGGCCGTGCGTGTCGTTGACGCGCTTGAAGTGGTCGATGTCCAAGAGGATGAGCGAGACGGGCTGGCGCATCCGCGTCGCCAGATGGAGGTCGCGCTCCAACTGTATCTCGAAGAAGCGTCGGTTGAAGCAGCCGGTCAGGCCGTCGGTCAGCGCCTGGTGCTGCATCTGCTGGAAGAGGCGCGCGTGGTTGACGGCGACCGCCACCTGGTCGGCCACCGTGCGCAGCAGCATCACCTCGTTGTCCTGCCAGAGACGCTGCGGGTCGTCGGACGCGACCATCAGCACGCCCATCGTGCGGTCGTGGTAGATGACGGGGACGGCCGCCACGGGGTGCGCGTCGGACTCGCCCGCCGCGCTCGAACCGTCGTGGACGTAAGTCTTGATGCGGCCGCGCAGGCGCACGCCGAGCGCCTCGATGTCGCCGAGCAGCTCCGTCCGCCTGTCGTCGTCGTCGTCCGCGCCGTCGCGGAAGTAGCAGGTGGTCAGGGAGGGCTGGCCGTGCTCGCCCTCGACGCAGAGCGCGCTCGACTGCGCGCCGAGCGCCTGCCCCACCTCGTTGACGGTCGTCTGCAAAACGCTCGGCAGCTCAAGCGAGCTGCGGATGGCGGTCGAGATGCGGTTGACGGCGATCTCGCGCACGGCCTGCTCTTGCAGCAGGCGCGCCAGCTTCGTCGTCACCGAGACGGTCAACTGGAGCGAGGTCGTCTTCGGCACGCAGGTGCGCACCGCCTTCGAGAAGATGCGCGCGTGCGTCGGCACCTCGGCCGTGACGCGCGCCATCAGGTATTCGAGCGCCGAGTAGACGATGTCGGGCTCGAACGACCAGATGACCTCGTCGCCGGCCGACTCCTGCCCGTCTTCCTCGGTCCGGACGGAGGCCATCAGCGCGGAGAAGCGCGCGTCCGCGATGACCACGAAGCGCTCGCGCGAGTCGGCCTGACCCGTCTTCTGCACCAGCATCGGCTCGCGCTCTGTATCGCCGTCGGAGAGGTGCGCCGTGTAGAGCGCGTCGTCGGGGGCGGCGAAGAAGAAGGAGTAGCGCGCGAGGCGTCCCACCTCGCGCACGCGCGCGATGTCGCGCAAAGAGCGCTGCGTCTCGGGTAGAAGACTCTCGACCACCAGCGCCGCCAGGTTGTTCTCCAGCACCACGTCCTCGAAATACCGCTGGAGCTGCACAATGGTAGGCTCCGCGCAACGGACGGAAGTCAGTTGGCGTGGGTGTTGTGCTAGAAGGGCGCTGTAGAGCGAGAGCATCAGGAATCCCAGCCGGAAACGGATGTGGGTGGAAGCGGGTTCCGAGGGTGCAAAAAGGCACTATAACCCTTTCCGGGTCTAGTGACAAACACATTTTGGCATAAGGCAACCAAGTTTGTCTATGAAATTTTGAGATTTTACGGGGAGCCGTCCGGGGCGGAAGCCGACGACAGTTTGCGGGCGCAGACTTTGTGAGAAACTTGGCCGAAGCGGCGGGGGCGGTTTTAGCCCTCTGTGTAATAAGTCATTGTGGACGTTGCGATTAGGACGCCGTCGGAGTCTTGGGCCTCGACGTTGAGGATGACGACGCGGCGGCCCTTGCGGAGGACTCTGGCGCGTGCCTCCAAGCGCCCGGTGACGGCGGGGCGGAGGAAATGTACCGCCAAGTCGACCGTGACGGTGCGCCCGTCGGGTTCGAGCAGGGTGTGTACGGCGCAGGCGGCGGCCGTGTCCATGAGCGAGACGACCGCCCCGCCGTGCAGGATTCCGCCCATCCGCGTCAGCTCCTCGCGCACTTCGAGGGCGAAGGTGGCGAAGCCGGGCTCCGCCGCGACGAACTCCAGCCCGAGCAGGCGCGCGTAGGGCACCTGCCGGAAAGTCTCTTCGAGCAGCGCCAACTCGCCCGGCGTCAACGCTTTCCCGGCCGCGGCGTCCCCGCTCACGAGCCGTAAATCCCCGTGCCCTCAAGGGGCTCGACGACGACGGCCGTGCCGTAGGCGAGCACCTCGCTGGCCCCGCTGGCGACCTCGGTGGCGTCGTAACGCGCGCCGATGATGGCGTTGGCCCCCAGTTCGGTGGCGTGCTGGATCATGATGTCGAAGGCGTCGCGCCGTGTCGTCTCGCAGAGGTTCGTCCAGGCCGTGATGTTGCCGCCGACCATCGAGTTGACGAGCGCGCCGATGTTGACGAGGAGGTTGCGCGAGCGGACGACGATGCCGCGCACGATGCCGAGGTTCTGCCGGACGCGGTAGCCCGGAAGCTCGAAGGCGGTGGTCACCATCTGCGGCGAGACTGAGAAGCGCGGCTCGCTGATGGCGTAGGGCGGGCGGGGCTGAAGTTGCTGGTCGCTCATGGGGTGTTCCTCCGGTTCTGAAGGCTTCGGAAGGCCGGAGCCCGAAGTCGAAGCCCGAAGCCCGAAACCCGAAGGCCGGGGGCTTCAGTCGCCGAAGAGGCTGGGCTGCTCTTTGTCGCCGACCTCGCCGCCGGCCTCGTACTCCTCCGGCGTCCAGCGGTAGCGCGAGAGGTCGCAGCGCCCCTTGGCGTCGAACACGACGCCCTCGGATTCGAGCATGCGCTGTTGCAGGTCGGGCGGGACGATGACGCGCCCGGTGGAGCACGCGCCCTGTGCGTTGATGACGCGCTGCCAGGGGACTGACTCGTCGGCCGAGTGCATGACGAAGCCGACGGTGCGCGCCGTGTAGCCCTCGCCGAGGATTTCGGCGAGCTGCCCGTAGGTCATCACGCGCGCGGTCGGTATGCGCCGCACTATCTCGAAGACGCGCTCGCGGTAGCCGTGCGAGTTGACGTCCACGCCCTCAGTCCTGGCCTGCGCCCCGCGCGCGTCGCTTCGTTCGTTCGTCATCGGGGGTTTCTTCCTCCTGCTGCCAACGTTTCTTGAAGGTCGCGCGGCGCTCGTCCCACCACGCGCGCCACTCTCGGACTGAACTCTCGCGCTCTGCCCGCGGAGCCGCGGGGCGGAAAGAGAGTCAGGTGTTCGTCGCGTCGCGCAGACACATCTCCGCGAGGAAGCGCGTCCTGAGGTCTTCGCTTTCGAGCAGCGCGATCAGCTCGGGAATCCTGAGCCGCGCGGTGCGCGCTCGTTCGGCCGCGAACTCCGTGCGCGAGGGGACGCGCGTGCGGCTCACTTCGGGCGTCGGGCGGGTCTTCATGGATTGGTATACGTCGCGCAGGCCGGCCGGGTTTTGTCCCCGCGTTCGTGTTTCGCGCCGGCGGCTCAGACGCGTTCGAGCACGGGGCGCGTCCTCTCTTCGACCACGTCGCCGGTGTTGAGGACGGACTTGGGCTCGAAGAGCAGGACGTGCGCCTCGGCCTCCGCGACGGGCTTGTGCTCGACGCCGCGCGGGATGATGACGAACTCGCCCTCGCCGAGTCGCACGTCGCCGTCGCGCAGCCGGATGGTGATCTCGCCTTTGACGACGAGGAACATCTCGTCCTCATCCTCGTGCCTGTGCCAGACGAAGTCGCCGCTGAACTTCACCAGCTTGACGTAGGAGTCGTTGACCTCGCCCGCTATCTTCGGGCTCCAGTGCGCGCCGAAGAGTCCGAACTTTTCCGACAGGTTAACCTTCTCGATCATCTCTTCTCCCCCGCCCGGCCTCTAGTCGAGCGTGCGCAGGACGGCGCGCGCTGGAGCCCCATCGCCGCTGCCGGCCGCTATCCTGAGCGGCAGGCAGATGAGTTCGTACGTCCCCGCCCCGACCGCGCGCAGGTCGAGCCCTTCGACGATGACGACGCCCGCCGAAAGCAGCGCGAGGTGAGTCTCGAAGCCTTCCGAGCCGAACTTCTCCACCGAAAGGTAGTCGAAGCCGACGAGCCGCACGCCCGCGCGGACGAGCGCGCGCGCCGCGCCGGGCTCGATGTAGGTGAAGTCCTCGCGGAAGCGGCCGCCGGGCTCGCCCCAGAAGGCCGAGTTGCGCGTCTTAAAAAGCACGCGGGACGCGCCGCCGAGCGCGTCTTCGCCGACGTGTCGCTCCTCGACCGCGAGGGCGTCG
>DASVSK010000476.1:0-2228 GCA_036388135.1 Pyrinomonadaceae bacterium
TAATCGAGCCGCAAGAACTCCCCTTGCCATGACCGAAGAGGCGGAACAGAAGACGACAGTGCTGGTCGTGGACGACGACCGCCTGCTGCGGCGACAGCTCCGCTGGGCGCTCGTCGAGCGCCACCACGTCCTCGAAGCCGAGACGCGCGCCGACGCCGTCGAGCTCCTCCGCCGCGAGCGCGTCGACGTGGTCATCTGCGACCTGCACCTGCCGCCCGACCTCGAAGGCATCGGGGAGGGGCTGGCCGTCGTCGAGGCCGCGCGCGCCGAGCGCCCCGTCGTCCCCGCCGTCGTCATCACGGGCAGCGACAACAAGCAGTACGCCCTTGAGGCGGTGCGCCGCGGCGCGTACGGCTTCTTCGTGAAGCCCTTCGACGAGGAGGAGGTCTCGCACATCGTCGCGCAGGCGGCGCGCGTCCGCCGCCTGGAGTCCGAGGTGCTCAAGCTCCGCTCGGAGCTGAAGATGTTCCGCGGCTTCGGCCGCTTCGTCGGTTCGAGCGGGGCGCTCGAACGCACGCTCAAGCAGGCGCGCGCCGTCGCCGACACCTCCGCCACCGTCCTCATCACCGGCGAGAACGGCACGGGCAAGGAGGTGCTCGCCCGCGCCATCCACGAGGAGAGCGCGCGGCGCGACCGCCCCTTCGTCGCCGTGAGCTGCGCGGCGCTCCCCGAGTCGCTCATCGAGTCGGAGCTGTTCGGCCACGTCCGCGGCGCGTTCACCGACGCGAAGGCCGACCGCGTCGGGCGCTTCGGGCTCGCCGACGGCGGCACGCTCTTCCTCGACGAGGTCGGCGAGCTACAGCCCTCCGTCCAGGTCAAGCTCCTGCGCGTGCTCCAGGAGCGCGTCATCGAGCGCGTGGGGAGCAACGAGCCGCTCAAGGTCGACATCCGCCTCATCGCGGCCTCGAACCGAGACCTCGAACAGGAGGTCAAGGAGGGGCGCTTCCGCGAAGACCTCTTCTACCGCCTCAACGTCGTGCCGCTCCACATGCCCTCGCTCAAGGAGCGGCGCGAGGACGTCCCGCTCCTCGCCGCGCACTTCGCCGCCAAGGCCGCCGAGAAGCACGACCGCCCTCTGCCCGCGCTCGACCCGACGCTCGCCGACGCGCTCCAGGGCTACGACTGGCCGGGCAACGTCCGCGAGCTTGAGAACCTGGTCGAGCGGCTCGTCCTGCTCACGCAGGGGCCGCGGCTCGGCGTCGAGTTCCTGCCCGAGAAGATGCTGCGCGCGACCCCCTCGCCTTCGGCCGCCGCCGCGTGCGACGAGACGACGCTCGAAGGGGCCACGCTCGCGCTCAGACGCCGCATGGTCATAGGCGCGCTCCAGGCCGAGGGCGGCAACCGCGTCGCCGCCGCCCGCCGCCTCGACATCAGCCGCTCCTACCTCCACCGCCTCATCACCGAACTCTCCATCACCGGCGTCTGAAGAAAAGGCGCAGGGGCGAAAGTTTCGTCTGTTCTCACTTGTTCACACGTGCGCGCGCCGACCTGTCCACTGGTGTGTACATCCAAAATTTGGGGCTAAGGGCGCGGGCGCGCTTTTGGCGGGTTTTTTCGCCCCGGGGCGTGCGGCGGCCGCTGGCACGGGCGTTGCGATGTGGTGGGGGTGAAGGTTCTCAAACCTGGCATCGGCCGGAAGGGCAAAGGACGTAGATGAGAACGCAAAACATCGCCGGAGCCATCCTGGTAGATGACGGTGAAGAGGAAGAAGATGATGACGAAGCCGAAAGTTCTCATAGTTGACGACGACGTCGCGATCACGCAGCAGCTCTTCTGGACGCTGTGCGACGAGTTCGAGGTGATGACGGCCAACGGCCTCTCATCGGCCATCCGCCGCGCGACCATCTACGAGCCCGACGTCGCCATCCTCGACCTCCACCTGCCGCCGACCCTCGACGCGCCCGACACCGGGCTCCGCATCCTCGACTACGTCAAGAGCCACCTCCCCGCGTCGAAGGTCTTCGTAGCCAGCTCCGACCCCTCTGGCGAGATGCGGCGCGAGTGCATCCGCCGCGGCGCGGACGGCTTCTTCGACAAGCCGCTCGACGTCGAGCGGCTGCTGGCGACCGTCCGGCGCACGGCCGTCGCGGGCCGCCTGGCGGCGGCCTGAGCGGGCGGCGCGCAAAGACCTCGCCGCAAAGTTTCACCCCGGCAGGCGGCACCCGACGGCCGCGGTCGCAAACGAGGGCGACGCTTCATCCGCCCCGCCCCGCACGCATTAGTGCTCT
>DASVSK010000477.1:0-2176 GCA_036388135.1 Pyrinomonadaceae bacterium
CCGAAACGTCACCCGACAGGTAGCGCATCAGGTAGAAGTGCACGAACTTGTGGAAGCGGACGCGCCGCGCGCCGCCCTTCGAGAAGTACCAGTACTCGACCTTCTCAAGCTCGCCGGCTATCTCGCACGTGAGCCCCGTCTCCTCGCGCACCTCGCGCAGCGCCGCCTCCTCGGCCGACTCGCCGCGCCCGACCAGACCTTTGGGCAACTGCCAGCGGCCCTGCTCGCCGACCGAGATGAGCGCCACCTCCACACGCGCCCCGCGCCGCCTGTAGACGACCCCGCCCGCGGAGACCTGCTCCTTCGTCTCGAAAGTGCTCATGGGTTGAGAGCGTAAGGTAAAAACACGAAGGCGCAAAGCGGCCGGGGTGTCGGGCCCCGTCCGCTTCGCGCCCGCGTGGCTTGAGGGTGAGGAAAAAGGTCGACGCCTCAGGCCGCCTTGCGGCGAGTCGCCCGCGGGGTCGGCTCGCCGACGGCGGCGAGTTCTTCCATAAAGGTTCTCTTCCGCCGCGGGGCGCGCACGGACGTCTTGAGACCCAGCCGCTCGCGCAGGCCGGCGCAGGCGTCGAGTTCCGCCGCCGGGATGCAGCGGGCGCAGACCCACTTGCCGTCCGAGTTGCGCATGTGCAGCGTCTCGGACGCGCCGCGGCAGGCTTCGCACTTGAAAGTCTTGCTGCTCATCGTCTCTCACACTCCCGAAATTTTCAGGCGACGCGCGACATCTGCCGCCGCGGGTCGTACTCGAAGCGGAGGTACTGCCGCGCGATGAACTTGAGCACGGCCGCGACGTGCTTGCACTCGTAGCCGGGCTCGGCGTTGCCGCGGAAGATGAAGTCGGCGCAGGTGCAGGCGAGCGCGCGCGTCTCGGGGTCGCGGAAGAGGTGGTAGCCCCGCTCGACGCCCGACTCGGACTGCGCGATCCAGCCGTAGGGCTCGGCCTCGAAGACCTTGACACGGTCGGCGCGCGCCGAACGCTGCTCGGCCGGCGTGAACTGCTCGACCTTCGCGCCCCGCTTTTTCTCCGTCGTTTTCATGCGCAGCATTGTAGCACAAAACCCGCGGAGATGAAACGCTGTTTCGTGCATGAAACAAAATAATTTCACCGCCCGCTTCCGTCCCGATTGTGCCTGAGCCCGGCTTGACCATTCTCGGAGTGGTTCTCTAGGATGATTCGATATGAGTAATGAGCCGAGGGGAGCGGGGGTGGCCGAGCCGCCCGTGGAGGCAGACGGCGGGCGCGTGCGCGCACGCGCCGCGGGGCGCGACGGCGGCGGCTCGGCCGAGTCGCACAGGAAGCCCGGGCCGCCGCACAGCGTGGCGCGCGAGTATTTCGAGTCGCTGGTCGTCACCGCGGTGATGGCGCTCTTCGGGATGACCTTCGTCGTGCAGGCGGTCAAGGTGCCGACCGGCTCGATGCAGAACACGATCAACATTGGCGACCACCTGCTGGTCAACAAGTTCATCTTCGCGCCGGGGCCCGTCCTCCCTTTCCTGCCGCAGCGCGAGATACGGCGCGGCGACGTCATCGTTTTCAAGTACCCGGGCAAGTACCAGGGCGACGAGCGCTTCCGCGACAGCCCCGAGGTCGACGACACGCGCCCGGACAACACGCCCTACAAGACCAACTACGTCAAGCGCGTCATCGGCCTGCCGGGCGACGTGCTCGAGGTGCGCGGCACCGACGTCCTCATCAACGGCCAGCCGCTCCCCGAGCACAGGGTCGCGGCCGTCAACCCGCCCGGCGAGGACGACCCCGCGACGAGCGGCGACGAGCGGGGCGCGCCGCTCAAGGACGAGCAGGGGACACCCCTCGTCGGCGCGAACGCGCCCGTGCCGGGGCCCGAGAGCGCCTACAACGTCTACTGGCGGCCGGACAAGCTGGGCGGCGGGCGGCGCGCGGCGGCCGAGGGCGAGAAGTTCATCATCCCCGAGGGGCACTACTTCGCGATGGGCGACAACCGCGACAACAGCCTGGACAGCCGCTTCTGGGGCTACGTCCCGCGCCACGCCATCATCGGCCGCGCGATGTTCGTCTACTGGTCTTACGACGAGAGCGCGCCACAGGCCGAAGGCCCCCTGGGCTTCGTCAGCAACTTCCTCTACAACACGCGCTGGAGCCGCACCGGCACCTTCGTCAAGTAATCTCTTTATTGTCTCGCGGGCGTGAGGAGGCGGG
>DASVSK010000478.1:0-1766 GCA_036388135.1 Pyrinomonadaceae bacterium
GAGATGACGGGTGCACCCAGGACCTCTCCCTCCCCCGGCTGAGTTATGAGGAAGCGCGTCGCGGCGGCCGGCGCATCCTGCGGCGCGCGCCGCAGGGGGGGAAGCAGCAGAGCCAACAACGCCGCCAGCAGTGCCGCGCCCGCTACGCCCCACGCGATGAGTTCACGGCGTCTGACTCCGCGGCCCGCGGGCGCGTGCGTCGGGGTCGCCTGCTCGCCCGAGACGGCTGTAGCGCCCGACAGCGCTTCGATGGCGAAGGCGAGGTCGTTGGCGGAATGAAACCGCGCCGCCGGGTCCTTCTCAAGGCAGTGCAGCACGAGCCTTTCGAGCGCAGGCGAGACGTTGCGGTTCGACTCGGAGAGGGCGGGCGGGTCTTCCCTGAGGACGGCCGAGAGCGTGTCGGCCGCCGACTCGCCGCGAAAAGCGCGCCGCCCCGTCAGCATCTCGTAGAGGACGGCGCCGAACGAGAAGATGTCGGCGCGGTGGTCTACCCTCCGACCGCGCACCTGCTCCGGCGCCATGTAGCCGACAGTTCCCATCACCGCGCCGGGGCCCGTGTCCACGCGCCACGTCGGAATCTCCGTCTGCGACTGCCGCCCGTCCCCTTGCGTCAGCTTCGCCAGCCCGAAGTCCAGAATCTTCGCGCGCCCGTCCGAAGTGATGAAGATGTTTTCGGGCTTGAGGTCGCGGTGCACGATTCCGCGCTCGTGCGCGGCGGCGAGGCCGCGCGCGATCTGCGACGCGTAGTCGACAGCCTTTCGCTGCGAGAGCGGCGCGCCCCGCAGCTTCTCGCGCAGCGTCTCGCCTTCTAGCAACTCGGAGACGACGAAGGGCGCGCCGTCGTGCTGCCCGGCGTCGTGGACGGCGAGGACGTTCGGGTGGTTGAGCGCGCCGGCGGCGCACGCCTCCTGCTCGAAGCGTGCGAGGCGTTCGGCGTCAGCGGAGAACTGCGCGGGCAGCACTTTGATCGCCACGTCGCGCCCGATCTTTGGGTCGCGCGCCAGATAGACCTCGCCCATCCCGCCCTCGCCGAGCAGGGAGCGAATTTCGTAGCGGCCTAGGCGGGTGTTGGGGGAAAGAGCCATGCGCGCAAGTCACCGAACGATGCCGGCAGGTTGCACAAGAATCTGTTATCAAAGTGCGAAAAGTCAACAACTTCTCGCCCCAAGATGCATCTCTTAGCCCGCAACCGGCACGCGCGAATAGCACGTGCGCCGATGAAAGCGGCCCCCGCGAGTGCAAGGCCGGGTGGTCGCTTAACCCGCCGACAGAAATCTCTACTTTAGCGCTCGGCCGTATGCGCGAGGTAGTCGCGCGCCTCTTTGAGCTTGGGCAGGGGTTGCGTCGGCGCGTGGGAGGATTTCGCCGTAGAGTTCGTGCGACGGCTTGAGGTTGTGCGCGGCGACTACTTACGGCGTGATGGTCTCAGAGGTCGTGGCGTAGAAAACGGCGGAGCCCCTGTTTGAATTATCCGGCTGCCAGAAGGATGGCACGGGATAAAGGCTCGCGCCGTTCTCTTCAAACCGCGCAGGTCGGTTCTCACTGCCGTGCGCCGGCCTCGGCCGGCTTCTAGTCTTTGAGCGCCTCGTCGAGCGCGGCGCGCAGCTCCGCCGGTTTGACGCGCCCCTTGTGCTTGAAGACGAGCGCGCCCGAGCGGTCGTAGAGGAAGGTCGCGGGAAGCTCGCCGCTCCAGGTCGGGTCCACGAGGTTGATGGCGACGTCCGAGTCGTCGGCGTTCAGAAGGTAGGAGGGGAAGGCCGCGGCCT
>DASVSK010000479.1:0-9021 GCA_036388135.1 Pyrinomonadaceae bacterium
TATCGCACGCGTCGGGCCTCCGCCGCGGAGACCCTCGCGGCGCAGAATCACGTCGCCGCCTGCGCGGACTGTCGTAAACGTCTGGCGGCGGGTGTCGAGGCGGACTCCGCCCTCCTGAGTCTCCGTAAACAGTTGGCGCAGGGCGACGACTTCGGGGCGGAACCTCACCTGCCGTACGAACAGTTGGCCCTTTACGTGGACGGCGCGCTCGACGAGGTAGAGCGAGAGATAGCCGACAGTCACCTCTCGTTTTGTGCCGACTGCGCGGACGACCTCGCCGACCTGCGAGGGTACGAAAGACTTGCCTCAAGCGCGGAGTTAAAGCCGGCGGTGCACGTCGCCCCAGCCGTGGCTCCTTCGACGTGGCGACGCCTCGTCGCGCTTCTCGGCACTTTCACGTCGCCGCTGCCGGCGGCGGTCGCGGCCGCGCTCGTCCTCATCGCGCTGGGCGGCGTCTGGCTCGCTACGCGCGACCGAGGCGCGCCGGTAGAGGGCGAGTCGGCGCGCCTCGGGCCGGAGACGTACCCGTCGCCTGCGCCGTCCGTCGCGCCCGAGCAGATAAATGCCCCTTCGCCGACGCCGTCTCCCACGGCGACAACCTCCGCGCCGTCCGGCGAGAGCCCCGACCGCGCCTCAAAGCCCCCGGTTCGTTCGACGGCTGACGCGCCCTCCCGCGTCGTCTCGCCGGAGAGGACTCCCGCGCCGCCCGCGTCGCAACTGGTCGTTCTTAACGACGGCGGGGCTCGCATAACTCTCGATAGTGGGGGGCGTCTGGACGGACTTGAAGGGGTACCGCCCGACGCGCGGATGGCGGTGAGCCGCGCCCTGCGCACGCGAAGGGTCGCGCCTCCCTCGTCACTCGACGGCCTCGCGGAGGGCGAAGGCGGCACGCTGATGGGCGTCGTTGGCACCGCCGCGTCATTCGCGCCCCGGTCGCCGGTCGGCAAGGTCGCCCGCGAAACGAGACCCGCCTTCAGTTGGAGTCCGCTCGCGGGCGCACGGTCATATACCGTCTCCGTCGTCGATTCGAGATACAGTCCCGTGGCACAGAGCCAGACGCTTAAACAAACCTCTTGGACGCCGACAGCGCCGCTCGCGCGCGGGGCGGTCTATTCGTGGCAGGTGACGGCGACGCTGGAGGACGGCACCGAGGTCACCTCGCCGTCCGCCCCCGCGCCTCAGGCCCGCTTCCGGGTGCTCGACGCAGACGCGGATGACAGGCTGACGCGTTTGGAGAAGGCGGCCCCGAAATCACGGCTCGCGCGCGGCGTCGCCTACGCACAGGCGGGGTTGCTCGACGAGGCGGAGGCGGAGTTAACAGAGTTGCTCAAAGAGAATCCGCGCTCGCTGGTCGCGCGTGACCTGTTGCGGAGCCTGCGGCAGACTTCCCGGCCCAAACGTGCGTTGCCTTAACCTTCTTTAACTCACCGAAGTCGCCTCCGCCTCGGCGACGCGTAAAATTCCCACACACTCCGAAGAGCCCTTCCGGCAGGCGCCATATCGCGCGGTCTGACGGCCGAACTTTTTTTTGCGGGGCTGGTAATACCCCGCGCCTTCACGCCTCTACACGTTTGTTATTGAACTTCTTCAACCCGCTTTCAGGAGGCCACACCATTGCACACCATGATTCGACGCCCGGGCCCGCGTTTCGGCATCACGCGCCTGCTCGTCTGCTTGCTCTCGCTCGCCACGCTCGCGCCCGCCGCGAGCGGACAGTCCGTCTCCTCTACTTTCACCCTGACCGGCGACCTGCAAAGTCTCACCGACAGTTGGGCCTCCTGGGGGCGCGACCCGCTCAACTCGCGCTTCAACCCGTTCGCCACGCGCATACGCCGCTCTAACGTCCACCGGCTCGAACTCAAATGGGCCTTCGCCTTCCCCGACGGCGTGACCTCGGCTTCGAGCCAGCCGGCGGTCGTCGGCGACACGCTCTACGTCGGCGGCTGGAACGCGAAGGTCTACGCACTCGACCGCGAGACCGGCGCGACCAAGTGGACTTATGACACGGCCGACTTCACCGGCTCGGTCGAGGGTGGCGGCACGCAATTGCCCATCGGCTTCAACGCCGTGCGCGACGCGCCCGCCGTCTCGGAGGGGAAGGTCTACTTCGGCGACGTGATCGGGAACGTCTACGCGCTCGACGCGCGGACGGGCGCGTTCCTCTGGGCGCGCAAGATCGACCAGCACTTCACGGCGCGCATCGTCGGCTCGCCCGTTGTCTTCCGCGACCGCGTCTTCATCGGACTCTCAAGCGTCGAGAGCGGCTACCCCATCGACCCGACCTACCCGTGCTGCACGTTCCGCGGCAAGCTCGTCGCGCTCGACGCCGCGACCGGCGCGGAAGCGTGGCACTACTACACGGTCGAGCAGGCGCAGCCGACCGGCTTTAACTCAATCGGCACGCCGCGGTTCGGGCCGAGCGGCGCGGCGGTCTGGAGCACGCCCGCCATCGACCCGCTGACCAACACCATCTACTTCGGCACGGGGCAGAACTACTCTAATCCATCGTCCTCGCGCAGCGACTCGCTCATCGCGCTCGACCTCCGCACGGGGCGTGAGCGCTGGGCCGTTCAGCTCAAGCCCAACGACACGTGGAACCTCTCGTGCAACCCCGAGAACATCGGGCTGCCCGCGGGCAGCGGCCCCAACTGCCCGACCTCAGACCCGAGCGACAAGGACTGGGACGTGCAGTCGCCGAACGTCTTCGCCGCCGTCGTCGGGGGCCGGCTGCGCAAGCTCGTCGGCGTCGGGCAGAAGAGCGGCGTCTACCACGCGCTCGACGCCGCGACGGGGCGCATCGTCTGGCAGCGCCAACTGAGTCGGGGCGGGCAGGGCGGCCTCGCCGGCATCCAGTGGGGCACGAGCTGGGACGGCCAGCGCATCTACGTCTCGACCCACGACGCGCAGCCGGGCACGCTCTTCGCCCTCAACCCGTCGAACGGTCAGGTCTTGTGGAGCAAGCCGAACCCCGCGGACGGCTGCGACGGAAAGCCCGGCCGACCGCTGTGCCGCCTCGCGCTGCCCGCCGCGACGACGACCATCCCCGGCATCGTCTTCCAGGGGAGCTGGGACGGGCACCTCCGCGCGCACGACTCGCGCAACGGCCAAATCCTCTGGCAGTACGACACCTACCGCGCCTACGCGGGCGTCAACGGCTTCGCCGGTCAGGGCGGGAGCATCAACGGAGCGGGCGCGGTCGTCGTCGGCGACGAAGTCTTCGTCAACAGCGGCTACAGCGCGTTCGGCCCCGGCACGTCGCTCTCCGGCAACGTCCTGCTCAAGTTCTCATTACGCAATAACTAAACCTTCGCGCGCGTCGGCGAGACCGTCCGTTGACCATCTCGCCGCCGCGGACGCCTTAACTGACTCAGGAGAAAATCATGTATAGAAAAATCTCACTCTCAATCTTGACCGCCGTCGTGGCCGCCCTCGCGCTATGTCCCGGCACGCTCCGCTCCGCCCGGGCGCAGCAGCCGTGCGTGCAGTACGGGGCGTTCAGCCGCAACGTCTCGTACATCGTCGCCCAGCGCGAAGGGTTCTTCGCCGCGCAAGGTCTGACCGTCTGTTACAACCAGGTCAGGTCTTCCGATCAGCAGTTCGACGATCTGCTCTCGGGCCGATACGACATCATCACGGCGGCTTCCGACAACGCCGTCACGCGCGTCATCAATTCCGACTTGCCGATCTCGATGGTCGCGGGTCTGGAGATGAACAACGACCAGGTGCTCGCCGTCAACACCGCGTCGGGCATCAACACCTTCGAGGACTTGCGCGGCAAGCCCATCGCGGTTGACGCGCCCGACACGGGCTTCTCATTCCTGCTCCGCAAAATCCTCGCCGAGCACGGCCTGCGGCTTGAGAACGGCGACTACACCTTGCAGCCCGTCGGCGGCGTCGCCCTGCGCTACGCCGCGCTTCAGGCCGGACGCACCTCGGCCGGCGCGCCCGTCTACGCCTCGATGATTAACTACCCGTTCGCCGCGCAGTTGCGCGACCCCGTCAAGGTTCTCGCGCGCGCCGAAGATTACGTCTTCCCGTATCAGGGCGGCGCGTTCACTGTGCGTCACGACTACTCCGCGAGCCACCCGGAAACCATCACGAAGTTCCTGCGCGCCTTCATCGCGGGCGGCGACTTCGCGCGCCAGCCTCAGAACCGCGCCGCCGTCGTCGCTCACATCGCCGCGGAGCTTGGCGTCTCGGCCGAAATCGCCGCGCGCGAGCTGGACGCGTCGCTCGACCCGGACACGGGTGAGAACCCGCTCGCCCGGATGGACATGCAAGCCCTGATCGGCACGATTGAGTTGCGACAGGAGTTCGGCGGCTTCACCGCGCCGCTCGGCAACATCAGGAAGCTGGTCAAGCCCTGCCCGGACTGCCTCTACGATGACCGCTTCTGGAAAGAGGCCAGGCGCGGGTACGAGGACTGACTGCGCCCCCGCTTCCCCCGCACGCTGCTAACGGCGCGGGGGCGGAGTCCCTGATGTTTGTGTCCCTGAAGATTCAACACCTGTTGCGAAGGCAACTATTGACTGGGGAGAAGTTGATGCAAAGAAGAATCACAATCGCAATTCTGGCGGCGGTCGCCGCCGCAGCCTTGGCGGTCTTTTCCGGCACGACGCGCGGCGTCTTTGCACGGCGGCAAAGCCCGTCGGGGGCGAAATGCAAGACCGTTTCGGGTCACATCGCGGATCGACCTTATACCGGCGCGGAGTGCGCGTCCCCGCTCGGACAGTGTTCGGCGGGGCGCTTCTCCGGCGCGCTGAAGGGGGACTTCGTCGCCTCCGCCACGAGCTTTACGCCGTCTGCCGACACGGCGACGACGGGCGTCATCTTCTTCACGGCCGACCTCGTCCTGCATACTAGGGACGGCGACCTCTTCCTGAAAGACGCGGGTGCTTTCAACACCACGCCGGGCGGGCGGGGCGAGCACTCGACGGTCACGACCGTGACGGGCGGCACGGGCCGCTGGGCGGGAGCATCGGGGAGGCTGCTGGAGACCGGCACCTTTACGCCGGAGGACGGGGGCGACTCCGTCTACTCGGGCGAAATCTGTACGCCGTAATTCCCTCTAGAGTTAAGCGCCGCGGGTGGGTAGGACGCCGGGTGCCGTCTTACCGACCCACCCGCGGCGCTTAACGGTGATACCTGCGACTTCTCGAACGCGCGACGCGCGGCGGCCCACCTGTTCATCTCGGAATCATCCCTCGCGCTCGCCATCAGCTCCTGGATGACGATGGCGGAAAAGAGAAAGCCGGAAGGATTTCCTTCCGGCTTGTAACTCTTGAAGACTGACGTGTCGTAGGTGACGGGCGGCATCAGGCGACTTTGCTCTTGTTATTCTTGTAGGTCGTCTCCCAGGCGCGCAGGGCCAACTCGTCCGCGGACGGCTGCGCGCGGCTTGAGCGTGAAGTCTCGCTCCTTTGAGAGCGTTCAATAGTGACCTGCGTGAGCGCGCTCGCCACCGAGGTCTTCGCGTTACGCCCGTTAGACCTGCCGAGGACGGCGCAGGAGCTTTTTGCATTGCCTTTCCTGCCTGCCATATATCCCTGATCTCCGTACTTATCTCTGTCGCTCATTAGATGCAAGGGGCAAGACCGCGGCACACCGGCAAACTTTTCGCCCGGCGGAAATTATGCTCGCTACCGCCGCCTGGCGACGACTTAACAGTCCTATTTCATTACTAATACTTTCATTTGCCGCTATTGAGCAGATCGAGTGCTTTGGCGATATCAGGGTCATGTCCTTCGCACAGGTCTTGCCGACGCCACTTCACCTCAATATCCGGAGAGGTTGACTGATCAACGTAACGATTACCCTGCGATCCCCAAACGGCGTGGGTGGGTAGGGTTAACGTCCATCCGCCGGGTAAGTCAAACCTTTCGCCGCCGAGCAATTCGCCGGCCGTAGGTTGACCGATTAGTGTTCCGGCTTTAAGCGTTTTCACCACCCAGGCAAAGCCCTCCGCGGCGCTGGCGGTCCTTTCGTTGACCAAGATCATAGCCTTGCCTCGATAGAGGCGGTCGCCTAAGTCCTCCGTGTAAAAGGCAGCCCCTCCATTGTTTTTCTTCATCGCCTCAAAAACGCCGCCGCCGGTGTAAACGCCACTAACGCGAGGTAGTCTGCCGGGATCAATCTGTTCGGGCGCGCTGCCCAGACGCTCCAGAAAGGGACGGCTCAGCAGTGCAACCCCCAGGCGCGGCCCGGAAGCGAGATAACTGACCAGTCGGAGAGCGGAAACGTTGCCCCCGTTGTTATCGCGGACATCGATGATTAAGCCGACACTACCCTTTAAATCCTCCATCGCCGCATCGATCAGAGGGGCCGCGTCGTCGTCGAAGCGGACGGCTTTGATATACCCGATCCGCCTTCCCTTCTCCTGCTCGATGACCTTCCACCGAAGGGAGGGACGCTCAGGCGGATTCCATGCGCGCTCGCGCCGTACTTCGAGAGTGCGTACTCGCCCGTCGCAGCCTTGAACGCGGATGGTCGCCGGCGTGCCTATCGGCCCGAGTAGCTGATCGGGGTCGGTGAGTAATAGATCGCCGACCCGCAATCCTTGCTTTTGGGCGTCAGACGCGACGGCGACTGCCGTGATGATGCTCTTACCCTCAATACGTCGTGTACGCAGCCCGACACCTGACTGAGGTCTCTGCGGAGGGGCGAGTTCAAGATGCGAAACACGCAACTCACGCATCATCCGGTAAACCAGAGCGAGGAAAGAATTGTCATCCCTGACTTTTGCTGCTTCCGGTTGGTACTTCTGCCGTATTGCTTTCCAATCCACCCCGCCGAAGTTCGGGTCGTAGAAATTTTCATTGATTGTTTGCCAGACTGCTTGAAAAAGCTCCGGATAGGTGCCTTCTCTGGTATCTCGTGGGGCATACGGTTTTACAAGGCTCAAGGCTATCAGCGCAATTAGAAAGTAGTTCTTCATGGCCTAATTCCTTTGTTGATAGAGGTGCGTGGTCGTGGGGCCTAGTCAAAATCCAGGAATGAATCTTTCTGATTATCGCGGAATAGGGATAACCTTAGCGCTTTGAAGACGAATGAGGACGAAGGAGTGTTAACAAATTAGTCTTGGGACGGCCACCTCGGCAAATGTGTAGGAGAAACTCCAAGCTGCCGGATTATAACCCCCTTTTCACCATCCACTTCCCTACCCCCTCCCCAAACTGGATATTGATTTGCCGTATATATTGTGATACCCTCCCCGGCCATGACGACTGCCGCCCCGGCTTTACCACCATTCTCTATCAACCCAGACCCATCCCTCCTCTACCTTACGCCCGGCCTTGAGGCGGCGCTCCACAAGACGCGCTACGTGATCGAGAATCGTCAGGGGCTGACGGCCATCCTCGGCGACGTGGGACTCGGCAAATCCACGGTACTCAGGTACCTCTATCAGTCTTACGCCGCGCGTGAGGACTGCCGGACGGCCTTCCTCCACACGCCCAGCTACAAGAGTGAATTCGCATTCCTGAAGGCTATCTGCGCAGAGTTCGACGTGCCCCTGCGGCCCTCGCAGCAGCGTCAGGAGTCGGAATTGAACGGCTTCCTGATCGAGCAGCTCCAAGAAGGGCGTCTATGTGTCCTATTCGTCGATGAGGCACAGAAGCTGCCAGGTAGTCAGCTTGAGCTCGTGCGCACACTTCTCAACTTTGAGGACGGCAAGGTCAAACTGATCCAGATCGTCCTTGCCGCACAGTTAGAAATCCGCCAGAAACTCGCCGACCCTTCGAAGAAGGCCATCCGCTCGCGCATATTCGCCCCCTCTGTCCTTGACCCTCTGACCCTCAACGAAACCGTGGACATGCTCGACTTCCGCTGCCAGCGTGCCGGGATTCGTAACCCCTTCGAGCCGGCGGCCGTCGAGGCCGTCTACCGCGTGACGGGCGGCGTACCGCGCGAAGTTCTAAAGGTCTGCTCCATTTCACTGGAGATGGCGCGATCGCAGGGTTTGGAGCGGATAGAACCGGATTTAGTCGAGGCTCTCTACCCGGAGGCCGTCTATGTCGGCGAATAAGATTTACTCCTTCAAGGATCTGATGGCTGCTAAGCGCGCGCAAGAGGAGGCGCGGGAAAAAGAGCTTGACTCAGCACCGGTACCCGATTCACTACCCCTCCCCGATTCGGTACCCCTTACTAATCTACCTCCCGTATTGGAAAAGGTACCGGTACCCGATTTACCCCCTCCCCAAATAGCTACCCCTCCCCAAAAGGCTACCGGTAACAAATCTCCCAGGCGTACCCCTGCCATTTCTCATAGACCACCCCCGGAAACTACACCGGTGGTAGAAATCCCCCCCCTCCAGTGGGACGCGCCGCACTTGCGGCTGCCTTACGCGGTCTGGGAGCGACTCCGTGAACTGAAGCCGGGGCCTCGCGTCGTGGTCGAGGAGATTTACCGGGCGGCCGCCGGGTGGCACTCGGACGAGTGCGTAATCTCCATCCCAAAGCTTTCTTTACACTGCAAATTGGATGAAAAGCAGGTGAGGAAGTATCTGCTTGAGGTGGACGGGAAATACGTCAAAAGGCTGGCTGTCGTCAATGAAGGCACTGACGTTTCAGTACGCGGAATCCGCTTCAGGCTGCTGCTGCCGCGCTTGGTGCCCCCTCCCCAAAAACACACCCCTTCCCAATCGGGTACCGGTGGCTCTCAGCCACCCAATAAAGATAAAGATTTAAAAGAAAGTTCTAAAAAGGGGGTTAACCGGCTTACGCCGGAGGAAATCCAATCATTCACTGCAACCATCGCGGATTTACTCGGAGAAGGACAGTCCCTGGAAGAGGTCGAGACGCAGTTCGCTCCCACCATGCACCCTGTCGATTGGGCAACGGTCCGCAGCACGGCGCTGGCGCAGGTGGTACCCAAGAGGGGGAAATGATGCTCCGGATGCATGGCTAATACGAGTCTCGCCGGCAGGTGACTGGTGTCGAGAGAGTACGCCTCCAGCAGTTCGCCGGCCTTTTCTACCGTAGCGACTCGGTTGGGTCCGGCTGATGCAATTCGCCGGACGCCCA
>DASVSK010000480.1:0-7585 GCA_036388135.1 Pyrinomonadaceae bacterium
GCGCGCGCACGGCCGCCATGCGTGCGCCCGCGGCATCGCCCGCTTCGAGCAGCGCGAGCGCGAGCGCGTAATCCGCGTTGGCGATGGTGCCGGGGTTGTTGGCCGCCGCGGCCAGGCGCGCCGCCTCCTCGCAGAGCAGGCGGCCGCGTGCGGGCGAGCCGCCGTAGCTCTCGGCCACCCCGAGGTAGCTGTTGGCCCAGGAGAGCAGCTCGTTCGACGGCTTGCCCTGCCCCTTCAGAAGGGCGAGCGCCCGCCCGGCCTTCGCGGCCGCTTCGGGGTAGCGCCGCCGGCTCAGCTCCATCCCGCCCTCGGCGATGTAGGCCAGCACCAGCACGTCGTCGGTCACGGGGACGCCGAGCGGGCGTGCGCCCGCGGCCGTCAACTGGCCTAACATCTCGCCCGCCTCGTCGTAGCGGCCCATGGGCCAGAGCGCGCTCGCCTGGTTGAGCAGCGAGTAGTTGAACAGCGTCGTGTTCTGGAGGGTCCTGGCGGCGGCGGTGCTCTGGCGGTAGTGCGCGAACGCCTGCGGGTAATTCTGCTGAGCGTGGAGCACCGAGCCGCACTCGCGGTGGAGCGCGCCCGTCTGCCCCACGTCGCCCGCCTGCTCGGCGAGTCGGAGCTGCTCTTGCAGGATTTTGAGCGCGCCTTCGTAATCGGCCTTCTGCTTCCTGCTCCGGGCGATGAGCATCGCGCACTGGTCGGCCTCGCGGCGGTAGCCCGCCTGGAGGTAGAACTCGCGCGCCTCGGTGATGAACCGCTCGGCCTCGTCGGGGCGCAGCCGCCTCGTGTAGATGCTCCCCAGGTTCGAGAGCGCCAGCGCCACGTAGCGCCGCAGCCTGTGCGTGCGCGCGTAAGTGAGCGCCTGGGTGTAGGCGGCCTCCGCCTCGTCCAGCTTGTTCAGCTTGGTGAGGAGGATGATGCCGACGGTGAGGTGGCCGTTGGCCTCCTGGTCGCTCATGCCGCCGGCCTGCGCCAGCCCGACCGCCTCTTGCGCGAGCCTCTGCGCCTCCGCGCCGTCCTCCTGCGTCTGGGCGAGCTGGAGGAGCGCCTGCACCTCCTGGTAGCGGTTCTTCGTCTCGCGCGCGAGCCGGAGCGCATGACCCAGCTCGACCCTCGCCTCGGCCGGCTTCTGTTGGACGGTGTAGAAGAAGCGCCCCCGCTGGTAACGCACGGCGGCCTCGCCCTCCTTGTTGCCCCGCTCCGCGTAGAGCCTCTCCGCGCGGTCGAAGGCGGCGGCCGCGCCGGCCTGGTTGCCCTGCCGCGCGTGGAGGGCGCCCAGGCGGAGGTGGGCGGCCGCGTACGAGGGGTCGAGCCGCGTCGCCTCCGTGTAACTCTGGACGGCCTTCTCGGTCTGGTAGTCCCTCTCGTAGGCGCGGCCGAGGTCGAGGTGCGCCTGCGGGCGGGAGGGGGCGAGGCGGGCTATCTCGCGGTAGCCCCGGACGGCCGCCCCGTAGCCCTGCGTCAGCGTCGAGCGGACGGCTTCGAGGCAGAGCGCGTCCTCGCGCGGGAAGACCGTGAAGTCGGGCGCGAGCGTGCTGACGGCCAGCATCTCGTCCTTGGCGCGGTCGAGGAAGTCCATCTCCAGCAGCGCCTCGGCGAGCCGCGCGTGCGCGAGCGCGAACTGCCCGTCCCGCTCGACGGCCTGCGAGAGCAGGACGCTCGCCTTGTAGTACGAGCCCTCGCGCATCGCGTCGACGCCCTGCTCGTAGAGCGCGGCGACCTGCGGGCCCGGCCTGTGCGCCGACGGCTGCCGCCAGTACCACACGGCCAGGATGACCAGCGCCAGCCCGGCCAGCGCGGCCATGAGCGCCAGCGCCGAGAACTTCGGGCGGCGCAGCCCCTCGGTCATCGTGCGGATGAGCGAGCCGGAGGGGTCGCTCTCCGCGCCCGAGAGGCGGGGCGTCCTGGTCGTGTCGGACGCGGGCAGGCGCGAGCGGACGCGCGCCAGCTCGGCCGCGAACTCGGCGGCCGTCTGGAAGCGGTCTTCGGGCTTCTTCGCCAGCGCCTTGAGCGTCAGGCGGTCCAGCTCCGCCGGGACTCGCGGGTTGAAGCGCGAGGGCGGCGGCGGGTCGATGTGGAGCACCTGCGCGCCGATCTCGATGACGTTCGACCCGGAGAAGGCGGGCCGCCCCGTCAGGCACTCGTAGAGCAGCGCGCCCAGCGCGAAGAGGTCGCTGCGGCCGTCGACCTTGGAGCCGCGCGCCTGCTCGGGGCTCAGGTAGAGCGGCGTCCCGATGACGACGTCCGAGCGCGTGTGCGCCGAAAGGAGCGTCTGCGCGTCCGCGCCGTCCGCCCCGCCGTCCTCGTGGAGCTGCTTGGCGAGCCCGAAGTCGAGCACCTTGACCACGCCCTCGTCGTCGATGACGACGTTCGAGGGCTTGATGTCGCGGTGGACGACGCCGCGGCGGTGCGCCTCCGAGAGCGCCTCGGCCGTCTCGCGCACGACCTCGACCGAGCGCGCGATGGAGAGGCCGTCGTTCGCCAGCACGTCGCCGAGCGTCCGCCCCGAGACCAGCTCCATGACGATGAAGGGCTGGCCGTCGTCGGTCTCGCCGTAGTCGTGGACGGCGGCGACGTTCGGGTGGCGGAGCTTCGAGACGGAACGCGCTTCGCGCAGGAAGCGCGCGCGGTAGTGGCTCTCGTCGCGCCCGGCGTGCGGGATTTTGATGGCGACGCGGCGGCCGAGGTGCAGGTCTTCGGCGACGTAGACGACACCCATCCCGCCCTCGCCGACGTGGCCGAGTATCCGGTAGTGGGAGATGGTCTTACCGATCATCCGGGTCAGCTCGTTCCGGGTCAGGGCCGCCGCCGGTCGGCGGCGCGGGGGGAAAGGGTCTGCGTTTCCGAAGCACGCGCCCGCCGGTGGCACACGCCGGGCCGGGCACTCAAGAGGTTCGACTGTGCGCCGGTATTCTGCTCTAAAGCCGTGGCCTTTTCAAGAAGGAAGTCGGGAGCCGTTTTACTCACGCCCGAACGTAACCCGCCCGGCGCTCGGCCGCTGGGGCGCGGCGCGGACGCTCCAGCCCGCGCGCCGCGCCGGTCAAAAGCAGTAGACGGTAGTCGGCAGAAGAAGGCGGCCGGGAAGCTCCTCACTTCTCGGCCGCCTTCTTTAATTTGACCGCCCCGCGCGATGTTGTTCCGACTTCCTACTGTCTACTGACTACTGACTACTGTCTACTTCCTACTTCCTACTTCCTCGCGGCGGGCGTGATCTTCATGGAGAGGCGCTGGCCGTCGCGGAGGGCTTCGACCTCGTACTCCTGCCCGGCCTTCATCTCGGAGAGCGCCTGCGTGTAGTCGTAGACGTTACGCACGTCGCGGCCGGCGAGCCTGACTATCTTGTCGCCGGCCCTGAGTCCGGCGGCGGCGGCGGGCGAGCCCTCGCGCACGGCGTCGAGCTTGAGCCCGTCGGTCGAGTCGCCGTAGGAGGGCACGGTGCCGAGCGAGACCTTGAAGCCGGTCGAGCGCGCGCCCGCCTCCGACTTCGCCGCGGCGTAGGTCGGCCGGCCGTCGCGCGACTGGAGGCTGTAGACGATGTCGCGCACGAACTGTAGCACGCGCGCCTCGCCCTCGTAGTTGACGCGGTCGGCCGTGTCCGAAGGCTTGTGGTAGTCCTCGTGCGAGCCGGTGAAGAAGAAGAGGACGGGGACGCGGCGCGCGTAGAAGGCGGAGTGGTCGCTCGGCCCGAAGCCGTCATCGTTCAGGCGGAGCGCGAACCGCTCGGCCGGCGTCGCCGTGACGGCCGGGCGGCCGTTGATGCCCTCGACGCTGATGGTGCCGGGCTCGGCGGCGCGGACTTTAACCTCGCCGCCGGGCCCGGCCCCCGCGCGCGCCCCGGCGTTCGTCTCCCTGCCCTTCCCGCCTTCGGCCGCGGCGGACGCCTCCGCGCCCCCGCCCGTGAGCGAAGGGTCGAGCGTGACCTTGTAGCCCCTGTTCGCCCCCTCGACGATTGAGCGCCACTCGCTCGCCGTGCCGACGCCGCCGACGTTGAGCGCGCCCCCGCGCAGCCGCCCGATCATGTCCATGTTGACCATCGCCACGGTCTGCTCCAGCGGGAGCGCGGGGTTCCGCACGTAGTAGCTCGAACCGATGAGCCCTTCCTCCTCGCCGCCGAAGGCGACGAAGACGACGCTGCGCCTCATCAGCGCGCGCTCGCGCGAGAAGAGCCGCGCCAGCTCAAGCAGCCCGGCCGTGCCGGACGCGTTGTCGTCCGCGCCGTGATGAATCTCGCCCTCGCGCCCGGCGAGGCTGCCCTCGCCGCCGCGCCCGAGGTGGTCGTAGTGCGCGCCGACGACGATGACCTCCGACTTCAGCTTCGCGTCGGAGCCTTCGAGCACGCCGACGACGTTGGCCGCGGGCGCGTTCTTCCGCACCACGTCGGTCGTGAGGCTCAGCTCGACGCCCTGCAAACGCAGCCCGTCCGCGCCGCCCGCCGACGGCGACAGACCCGCGCGAACCTTCTTCTCGAAGTCGTCGAGCGCGGCGGCCGTCACGAGCCCGAGCACCTTCGACGCGCCCGCGCGCGAGAGGGCCGCGACGGGCAGGCCGGCGTCGCCGCCCGCGTTGTCGTAGCGGAGGCGCGAGAGCCTGTCGTCGCCGAACTTCCCTTCGGCGGCGATGACGACGAGCGCCCTCGCCCCGGCGGCGCGCGCGGCGGCCGCCTTGAAGCGCAACTCGCCCGCGCGCGTGAAGCGGCCGTGCGGGTTGTCGCCGTCGGGCGTGCCCGCGAAGGCGACCGCCACCTTGCCCCGCGCGTCCGCGCCCCTGTAGTCGTCGTGGTTCTGTTCGGCGGCGCTGATGCCGTAGCCGACGAAGACGACCGCGCCCGCCGCCTTACCGTTTGAGCCGAAGCCGAGCGGCATCCAGTCTTCGCCGAGGCGGAAGTCTATCGCCAGGGGCGCGCCCTCGGCCCCGGCGTTGACGCGCCGCGTGGCCGTCAGGGTGTTGCCCTGGCCCAACTCGACGCCCGCGACGTAGGGGAACTCCTGCAAGTAGCTCTTCTCGTTCAGGCCGCCCGCGGGCGCGTTCCCGCCGGGGCGCAGGCCGTAACGCATGAACTCGCGCGCGAGGTAGCCCGCGGCCTCCTGCGCGCCGGGCGTGCCGGTGCGGCGTCCTTCCAGTTTCCCGGAGGCGAGGTGCTCGACGTGCGCGCGCAGACGCACGACGTCGGGCATCGTGGGCTCCGCGTCGCTCTGCGCGGGCGCGGCCGGCGCGAGGAGCGCGATGGAGAGAAGCAGCGCGAAAGTTCTTTTGTACGGCATGGCGTTACCCCGCTTACTTAAAGATTGATTCATCGGTTCATCGGGTCGTTGATTCAATTAAGAAATGAACCGATGAACCGATGAACCGATGAATCAATCCTCCTCGACCCAGTCGGCGATGAAGACGTTGGTGTCGCCGCGCGCCGCGGCGTTGCGGTTCGAGGCGAAGACGAGCCTGCGGCCGTCGGGCGAGAACATCGGGAAGCCGTCGAAGGTGTCGTTGAAGGTGACCTGCTCAAGCCCCGCCCCGTCGACGCCTACGACGAAGAGGTTGAAGTCGCGGCCGCGCGGGTTCGGGTGGTTCGACGAGAAGATGATGCGTTTGCCGTCGGGGAGGAAGTAGGGCGCGAAGCTGGCGACGCCGAGCCGCGTCACCTGCCGCTTGTTGCGGCCGTCGGCGTCCATCACCCAGATTTCGAGCGCGTTCGGCTCGATGAGGTTCTCGGCGAGCAGCTTCCTGTAGCGCGCGGCCTGCTCGGGCGTCCGCGGGTGGTTGGCGCGGTAGACGATCTTTTTGCCGTCGCGCGAGAAGAACGGCCCGCCGTCGTAGCCCGTCTCGGTCGTCAGGCGCTTCACGTTCCGGCCGTCGGCGTCCATCGTGTAGATGTCGAGGTCGCCGTCGCGCATCGAGGTGAAGACGACCTTCCGGCCGTCGGCCGAGACGGTCGCCTCGGCGTCGTAGCCGGGCGCGTCCGTCAGGCGCTTCACGTCCGTCCCGTCGGCCTTCGCCGTGAAGACGTCGTAAGAGGGGTAGACGGCCCACACGTAGCCGCGCGAGTAGTCGGGCGGCGGCGGGCACTTCGCGTCCGCGAGGTGCGTCGACGAGTAGAGTATGCGCCCGCCGCGCGGGAAGATGTAGGAGCAGGTCGTGCGCCCCTTCCCCGTCGAGACCATGCGCACGTCCGTGCCGTCGGCGCGCATCGTGTAAATCTGGTCGCACTCCACGCCCGCGCGCTTCGACTGGAAGATGAGCGAACGGCCGTCGGCCGAGAAGTACGCCTCGGCGTTCTCGCCGCCGTCGGTCAACTGCCGCACGTTGCGCAGACGCTTCTCGGCGGGCAGCTCGACCGGCGACGACTTGTTCACGGGGCTCTGGGCGGCGGAGAACACGCCGGCCGAGAGGCCGACGAAAAGGGCGAGCGGAAGCACAATTTTCTTGCTCATTAATCTTAAGGGTGAGAAGCGTCCACGGCGCGAAACAGCGAGACTTTACGGCGCAGCCCATACTTTAAACCGCCCCCGCCCCCGTGCCAAGCATGCCCCGCCGAAAGCTATTGGTCATTCAGCGCGCGCCGTGGATAATCAGCACCGGCGGCCGTGTCGGAACCCTCACGCGAGTTCACAGAGTTAAACTATGGAGTCCACCAAACGCTTCCGCATCGCCTTCTCCTTCGCCGGGGAGAAGCGTGACTTCGTCGGGCAAGTCGCCGCCATCCTCGCGCTGCGGTTCGGCGAAACGGCCATCCTCTACGACAAGTATTACGAGGCCGAGTTCTCAAGGGCGCGACTCGGCCGCTACCTGCCGAAGCTCTACCACGAACAGTCCGAATTAGTGGTCGTGGTCATCTGCCGCGACTACCCGCGCAAGGAATGGTGCGGCCTGGAATGGGATGCGATTTTCGACCTGCTCAAGCAACGGCGCGAGGGCGAAGTGATGCTCAGCAGGTTCGACAACGCGACCGTCGAAGGACTCTACTCGGACGCCGGCTTTACCGAACTGGACAACAAGTCCCCGGAGCAGTTCGCCAGGCTCATTCTCGAACGCCTCGCGCTCAACGAAGGCGAGCCCAAAGACTATTACACCGGGTCGTCGTCGCCGGACGACCGGGCCGCCGCGCACACCTCCGTCCCCAACAACCTCCCGCGCCTCCAGCCCTTCTTCGGCCGCGAGGCGGAACTGGCGCAAATCCGCGACGCCCTCGACCCCGACAACCGCACCTGGGGCGCGCTCATCGACGGGCCGGGCGGCATGGGCAAGACCTCGCTCGCCGTCCGCGCCGCCTACGACTGCACGCCCGAACAGTTCGAGCGCATCGTCTTCGTCTCCGTCAAGAACCGCGAGCTTGACGACGACGGCGTGCGCGAGCTCGGCGTCTTCGTCCTGCCCGGCTTCCTCGAAATGCTCAACGAACTCTCGCGCGAGCTGGGCCGCGCGGACATCACGAAGTCCCCGGAGGACGACCGCATACGCCTGCTGCTCGACGCGCTCCGCGACGAGCAGGCGCTGCTCATCCTCGACAACCTCGAATCGCTCCCCAAATCCGACCGCGACCGCCTCTTCACCTTCGTCAAGCGCCTGCCGCAAGGCTGCAAGGCCATCCTCA
>DASVSK010000481.1:0-6219 GCA_036388135.1 Pyrinomonadaceae bacterium
GCCCCTCCTTGCCGGCGAGGTCGAAGGCCGCGCCGCTGTGGATTCTCAGCTTGATGAGCACGTTCTGGTCGGCGGGGCGGCTGACGAGAAGGACGCGCAGGCCGTTGAGGAGCTGTTCGCGGCGCGGCTCGGCGGTCTGCGCCGAGGAGGCGGCGGCGAACCAACCGGCGCAGACGAGAATCAGAGCGGTCAGGACTCCCGGCGGGAGGAACGACCCGCCGCCTTTCAGACTCTTTGAGCTTTTCATCTTGCTTTACGAAACTTCGGAGCTGCCGGCTCGGCCGGCGGTGTACGGAACGGGGAGCAGTTCCCGGGAATCTTAGATGCCGGCGGCGGGGGCGTCAAATGCCTCCGGGCGGGCGGGCGGCGGCGCTTTTTTCCGGGCGCGCGGCCGCCCGGTTGCATCGTTTCCGCTCGGGTGGGCATCCAAAGCAGTTCAGAGAGCGCCTTGCGAGGAGTGCGCCCGCCCGCAAACGCACGCAAGGATTCATCTCAGGGCTTGAACGGTTCGGAAAAAGTTTGTACCTTGATACAGCACAGGCCGCCTTTCCCCGCGTGGTTCGACGGGAGGTTCGTTAGAAAATGAAACACTGTCCACAGTGCCAAGAGGAGTTCGCCGATAAGTTCGGCTTCTGCCCCGTCGACGGGACGCCTTTAGACGTGGCGGTCGCCGCGCCGGCGCAGGTGCGCGCGGCGGACGAGTCGGTCGTCACCGTGTCGGCCCCCGCCGCGGCCGGGGCGGCCTCCTCGAACGGCTCGAACGCCTCCGACGGCCACGCCGCCAACGGCTCGGGCGAAGCGGCCGGCTCGGCCGTCCCCCCGTCGGGCGCGGGTAACCAGCACGAAGAGTTTCACCTGACCTTTCTCGAAGACGAGGGGCTGACGCGCCGCCTCGTCAAAGAGCTGAAGTCGGTGGGGCACGACGCCGAGCTGACGTGGCCCGAGTTCAAGCGCGACCCCGTCGGGTTTACGCGCCGCTCGGCCACGGCCTACGGGAGCGCGGGCTGGAAGTTCTTCTCGCAGCGGAACGTCGCGCTGGCGAGCGTCGCGGCGCTGCTCTTCGTCTCAAGCTTCCTCGTCTTCATCTACGCCCTTGAGAACCGTTGCGGCATCATGACCCGCCTGGGGATGCAGTGCGACCCGATGGCGGCGCGCAACCCTTACGAGAACCTCGAACTGGTCGGCTACGTCGACCCCGAGAAGCCGATCCCGAAGGAGCAGCCGACGCCGGAGAAGGGCGCGGCGGGCACGAACGAGGGGAAGGGCGGCGGCTCGAAGCCGAAGTTTGAAAAGCCCGCGGGGGGCGGCGGCGGCGGACGTCAGGAGCAGACGCCTGCCTCGGCCGGCAAGCTGCCCACGGCGCAGCTCGAAGTGCCTCCGATTTTGACGGCGAGCCCGAAGCCCCCGCCGCCGAACCCTTCGCTGCCGACTCCGGTGACGATGCAGGTCGACCCGATGCTCGTCAAAGTAGACCCGCGCGACATCCCCTACGGCCTGCCTAACTCGACCGCGACCGTGCCCTCTTCCGGGCCGGGACGCGGGGGCGGCATGGGCGAAGGCGCGGGCGGCGGCATGGGCCCCGGCGAGGGCACCGGCCTCGGCCCCGGCCGCGGCGGTAACGTCGGCGGCGGCGACCGACGCGACGGCGGCGGCGGGCCGGGCGGCGGCGGCGGCGGCGGCGGAGTTGATTACACGCGCCCCTTCAGGCAGACCGAGGTGACGCGCAAGGCGCTCATCACCTTCAAGCCCGAGCCGGGCTTTACAGAGGACGCCCGCAAGAACAACGTCACCGGCGTCGTCCGCCTGCGCGCGATTCTCCACGCCTCGGGCGGCGTGCAGGGCATCAGCGTCGTCAAGGGTCTGCCCGACGGGCTGACGGAGAAGGCCATCACCGCGGCGAAGCAGATTCGCTTCACCCCGGCGGAGAAGGACGGCCACCGCGTCTCGCAGTACGTCGTCCTCGAATACAACTTCAACATCTACTAGGGGAGCAGGCAGCAGGCAGTTAAGACAATAGAGCGGCCTGAAAAAACGGGGGCGGCGAGTCGTGAGAACTCGCCGCCCCCGTTTGCGTGACCGCTTTATCTTCCTAACTGCCTGCTGCCATCCGCCTGCTGCCTACTGCTCTTTTCCGCGTGCCCGTCCGCGAGGCCCCGTTATATACTCGCGGCGAAAGCCGAAATTTGCGGGGAGAAGGAGTCCGGGTTGGCCGAAGCTTCACGGGCCGCGGTGAACGTCGTCTGCGTCGCCAGCTACTTCAAGGGCGCGGACTTCCTGCGCGAGTGCGCGCGGCAGGGCGCGCGCGTCGAGCTGCTGACGCGCGAGCGTACGGCGCGCGAGCACTGGCCGCGCGAGGCGCTCGCCGGCCTCCACCTCCTGCCCGACCACGCGGGCGCGGAGCTGGTCGTCCACGCCGCCGCGCAGCTCTGCCGCGAGAGGAAGGTACACGCGCTCGTCGCGCTCGAAGAGTTCGACGTCATCACCGCCGCGCTCGCGCGCGAGCACCTGCGCCTGCCCGGCATGGGCGGCTCGCGCGCGCGCCTCTTCCGCGACAAGCTCGCCATGCGCGTGCGCGCGAGCGAGGCGGGGCTCGCCGTCCCGGACTTCGTGCCGCTCTTCAACTACCAGGAGGTCGGCGAGTACATGGAGCGCGTGCCGCCGCCCTGGGTCGTCAAGCCGCGCTCGGACGTCTCCTCGTCGGGCGTCCGCAGGCTCGAAGAGTCCGAGCAGGTCTGGCGCGCCATCGAGGCGCTCGACGCGCGCGAGCCTTTGCAGGACAAGTCCTCCTACTACCTGCTCGAAAAGTTCGTCCCCGGCGAGGTCTTTCACGTGGACTCGCTGGTCGAGGACGGCGAGGTCATCTTCTCCGGCGCGAGCCGCTACGGCCGGCCGCCCCTGCGCGTCGTGAGCGAGGGCGGCGTCTTCACCACGCACACCGTCGAGTACGACTCGCCCGAGCACGCGGAGCTTCTGCAGGTCAACGCCGGGCTGCTGCGCGCTCTGGGGCTGCGGCGCGGGGCGGCGCACGCCGAGTTCATCCGCGGCGCGGAGGACGGGCGGCTCTACTTCCTCGAAGTCGCCGCCCGCGTCGGCGGCGCGTACATCGCGGAGACCCTTGAGGCCGCGAGCGGCCACAACCTCTGGTGCGAGTGGGCGCGCGTCGAGGTGGCGCACGCGCGTGGCGGGCGCGTCGGGTCCCTCGCGGCGCGGCGCGAGTACGCCGGGCTGGCGCTCTCGCTCGCGAGGCAGGAGCGCCCCGACACCTCGGCCTACGACGACCCCGAGGTCGTCTTCCGCGTGGACAGGGCGCACCACGCCGGCCTCGTCGTCCGCTCGCCCGACCTCGCTCGCGTGCGCGGGCTGCTCGACTCCTACGCCGAACGCTTCGCGCGCGACTTCAGCGCCTACGTCCCGCCGCCCGAGCGCCGCGGGATAAATCTTTAAGAAGTGACGAGTGATGAGCGATAAGTGACAGGAAAGAAACAAGGGACGTGTATTCCTCGTCACTCGTCACCCATCACCACGGAGGAACCTGAATGAGTCAGCCTGAAGTCGCGCCTTACGGCTCCTGGAAGTCGCCCATCACCTCTGACCTCATCGTGTCGGCGACGGTGGGCCTGGGCCAGATCGCGCTCGACGGGGAGGACGTCTACTGGGTCGAGCTACGCCCGTCGGAGGCGGGGCGCAACTGCGTCGTGCGCCGCACGCCCGACGGCGCGGTCGCGGACGTGACGCCGCAGGGCTTCAACGCGCGCACGCGCGTACACGAGTACGGCGGCGGCGACTTCGCCGTGCGCGACGGCGTGGTCTACTTCTCGAACTTCGCCGACCAGCGCGTCTACCGCCAGACGCCGGGCGCGGAGCCCGTCGCGATAACGCCGGGGCAGGGCTACCGCTACAGCGACCTCGTCCTCGACGCGCGCCGCGGGCTCCTCCTCGCCGTGCGCGAGGATCACACGGCCGAGGGGCGCGAGGCGGTCAACGCCCTCGTCAGCCTGAGCGCCGACGGCACGGGGAACGACGGCGGCGGGCGCGTGCTCGCGTCGGGGAACGACTTCTACTCCTCGCCGCGCCTCAGCCCCGACGGCCGGCAGTTGGCCTGGCTCACCTGGAACCACCCGAACATGCCGTGGGACGGCTGCGAGCTGTGGGTCGGCGAGTTGAATGAGGACGGCGCGCTCGCCGGGGCCCGCCGCGTGGCGGGGGGCGTCGAGGAGTCTATCTTCCAGCCCGAGTGGTCGCCCTCGGGCGCGCTCCACTTCGTCTCCGACCGGAGCAACTGGTGGAACATCTACCGGCTGGGCGAAGACGGCTCGGCCGAGGCCGTCTGCGAGACCGACGCCGAGTTCGGGCTGCCGCAGTGGCTCTTCGCCATGTCGACCTACGCCTTCGCCTCGGACGAGCAGATCGTCTGCGCCTACACGCGCGGCGGCGACTGGCGGCTGGCCTCGCTCGACACCCGCTCGAAGAGGCTGGAGCCCTTCGAGCTGCCCTACACCGACATAACGCACGTGCGCGCCGGCGGGAGTCGCGCCTTCTTCCGCGGCGGCTCGCCGACCGCGCGCGCCGGAATCATCGAGCTGGACCTCGCGACGCGTGAGGCGCGCGTGCTCAGGCGCGCGAGCGAGGTGGTCGTCAGCCCCGACTACGTCTCGACCCCGCGCGCCGTCGAGTTCCCGACCGAGGGCGGGCGGACGGCCCACGCCTTCTACTACCCGCCGCGCAGCCCCGACTTCAAAGCGCCCGAGGGCGAGCTGCCGCCGCTCCTCGTCAAGTGCCACGGCGGCCCGACCGCCGCCTCGTCCTCCGTGCTGCGCCTCGACACGCAGTACTGGACGAGCCGCGGCGTCGCCGTCCTCGACGTCAACTACGGCGGGAGCACGGGGTTCGGGCGCGAGTACCGGCAGCGTCTGAACGGCGAGTGGGGCGTGGTGGACGTCGACGACTGCGTGAACGGCGCGAAGTATCTAATCGGGCGCGGCGAGGCGGACGCCGCGCGCTGCGTCATCACGGGCGGGAGCGCGGGCGGCTACACGACCCTGAACGCGCTCACCTTCCGCGACACGTTCCGCGCGGGCGCGAGCCACTACGGCGTCAGCGACCTGACGGTCTTCGTCGGCGACACGCACAAGTTCGAGTCGCGCTACCTGGAGCGGCTCATCGGCCCCTACCCGGAGCGCGCCGACCTCTACCGCGAGCGCTCTTCCATCAACTTCACCGACCGCCTCTCGTGCCCGGTCATCTTCTTCCAGGGGCTCGAAGACAAGATCGTCCCGCCGAACCAGGCCGAGCTGATGGTCGAGGCGCTGCGCAAAAAGCGTCTGCCCGTGGCCTACGTCGCCTTCGAGGGCGAGCAGCACGGCTTCCGCAAGGCCGAGAACATCAAGCGCGCGCTCGACGGCGAGCTCTACTTCTACTCGCGCGTCTTCGGCTTCCCGCTCGCCGACGAGGTCGAGCCGGTGGAGATCGAGAACATGCCCGACGAGAAGTAAAAAGGTAAAAGGCAAAAGTGAAGGCGAGGAGCGTACTCCCTGCCTTCACTTTTGCCTTTTACCTTTTTACTTTTGACTTACCTAGCTGCGGGGGCGCATCGGACGCGCCTTGCGCTTGTTGCGCTTGCGCGCGAGCGCCGACTTGAGCTTGGCCTTCTGCCCGCGGGACATGAAGAAGGCGTGCTTCTTCGCGTCCTTGATGATCTCCTCGGACATGACCTTGCGCTTGAAGCGCCGCAGCGCGCTCTCGATGGACTCGCCCTGGTTGACGACGACTGTTGCCATGACAAACTCTCCGTTCTAAAGACTGATGAAACCGGCGGCCGGGCGGCCGCGCCCGGCGAACTCTCACGTCTGAAGTTTAAGTCTCTCTCTTAAAGTCTTACGACTAAATCGCGCAACACCCGCCTCTCGGTCGCAGATAGCGACGACAAAAGCAACGGCTATTGTGCCAACCCGTGCGCGTTCTGGCAAGCGGGCACGGGGGAGAGTAGGCAGTAGACAGTAGTCAGTAGCGCTCCGCGTTGCGGCCGTCGACGCTGACACCCGGACGATTCGCTGACGGCGGTTCTTCTACTGACTACTGACTACTGTCTACTTTCTACTGCCCGGACTCTCGGGTCGGTGATGATGACGAAGTCGCCGAGGCGGCCGAGGCGCGCGGCGTCGAAGTCGGGGAAGTCGTCTTCGGGGACGATGGTGACGACGACGGCGCGCGCCTTCGGGC
>DASVSK010000482.1:0-2059 GCA_036388135.1 Pyrinomonadaceae bacterium
TTCGGAAGGCGAAGGGGCGCGCGGCGACTCGCGGTGGTACCCTGTCTACCTCGCGGTGTTGGTGGTCACCGCGCTGGTCGTTGCGGCGCTGTGGGTCTTCTCGCGCGCCTACTCTTCCTGAGCGAGCAGGGGTTTTAAGAAGAGCCGAAGATGAGGCTTCCGGACTGGATCGTCGTCGTCGCCTACCTCGCCTACATCGTCTGGAGCGGGTTGAAGATGACCCGGCAGAGCGACAGGGCCGAGGGCTACTTCCTCGCCGACCGCAGCCTGCCGTGGTGGGCCGTCGGGCTCTCGGTGATGGCGACGCAGCTCTCCGCCATCACGCTCGTCGGGACGACGGGTCAAGCCTACTCGGACGGCATGCGGTTCATACAGTTCTACTACGGCCTGCCGCTCGCGATGGTCATCCTCTGCGTGACGGCCGTGCCGTTCTTCTACCGGGCGAAGGTCTTCACCGCCTACGAGTACCTTGAGCGGCGCTTCGACGCGCGCACGCGCACGCTGACGAGCTTCCTCTTCCTCGTCTCAAGGGGCCTCGGCGTCGGCGTCATCATCGCCGCGCCCTCGGTCATCCTCTCCATCGTGCTGGGGTGGAGCGAGACGGCGACGGTCTTCGCGATGGGGCTCTCGACCACGCTCTACACGGTGGTCGGCGGCGTGCAGGCCGTCACCTGGACGGACGTCAAGCAGATGGTCGTCATCTTCTTCGGCCTCTTCGTCTGCCTCTTCATCATCGTCTCTAAGTTCCCGGCCGAGGTCTCGCTCGACGGCGCGCTGCACCTCGCGGGCGCGACCGGCAGGCTGACGACCGTGGACGCGACCTTCGACCTCAAGCAGACCTACACGCTCTGGTCGGGGCTCGTCGGCGGGCTCTTCCTGATGCTCGCCTACTTCGGCTGCGACCAGAGCCAGGTGCAGCGCTTCCTCACGGCCAAGTCCGTGGACGAGGGGCGCACGTCGCTCCTGATGAGCGCCTTCGTCAAGATACCGATGCAGTTCCTCATCCTGCTCGTCGGCGTGCTCGTCTTCGTCTTCTACCAGTTCGAGCGCCCGCCGCTCGTCTTCAACGCCGTCGCCGAGCGGCGCGTGGCCGAGGGCGCGCGCGCGGCCGACTACAACGCGCTCGGCGCGGAGTACGCCGCGGCGCACGAGGAGCGCGAGCGCGCGGCCGTCGCCTACGTGCGCGCGCGCCGCGCGGGGGCGGGGGAGGCCGAGACGGAGCTCGCGCGCGCGGCCTACGTCGCGGCCGACGGCCGCTTCAACGAGACGCGCGGGCGCGGCCTCTCGCTCGTCCGCGAGACGGGGGGCGACAAAAACTTCACCGACGTCAACTACGTCTTCCCCACCTTCGTCGTCGCCAACATGCCGGCGGGCGTCGTCGGCCTCATCATCGCGGCCATCTTCGCGGCGGCGATGTCGAGCATCTCGGCCGAGCTGAACGCGCTCGCCACCGCGACGACCATCGACTTCTACCGACGCCACTACCGCCCCGAGGCGGACGACCGACACTACGTCAAAGTCGGCCGCATCGCGACCGCCGTGTGGGGCGTCTTCGCCTGCGGCGTCGCGCTCTACGCCACCTCGCTCGGCTCGCTGATCGAGGTCGTCAACCGCTTCGGCTCCTTCTTCTACGGCTCGCTGCTCGGCGTCTTCGTCCTCGCCGTGGGCGTCAGGCGCGCGCGCCCACGCGGCGCGTTCTGGGGTCTGCTGGCGGGCATCGGCTCCGTCTGG
Source organism: Pyrinomonadaceae bacterium (assembly GCA_036388135.1). Classification (GTDB taxonomy): domain Bacteria; phylum Acidobacteriota; class Blastocatellia; order Pyrinomonadales; family Pyrinomonadaceae; genus QHXN01. Next base: position 1,732 of record DASVSK010000482.1, read on the forward strand.
GTCGCCAGCCACTACACGGACATCGCCTTCCTCTGGTTCAACCTCATCGGCTGCGCCGTCGTCGTCGCCGTCGGCTACCTCCTGAGCCTGACCGACCGCCGCCCTTCCACGTCCGAGGCGGAGACTTTATGAGATTCGTTTGGGTGAAAATCAGAAGGCGTCGACCGCGGGGACACGAAAGACGGGGGCGCAGCTAAACTCAATTAGCTGCGCCCCCGTGCTTTCGCCGCGAGCGCCTTCAGCCCGGAACCGACTGCGAAAGTCGGCCGGGCCGGGCGCGTGCGTCGCCCCGTCAGTCTTTCTTGATGATGCTCCGCCGCCGCTTCTC
>DASVSK010000483.1:0-1871 GCA_036388135.1 Pyrinomonadaceae bacterium
ACAGGCGACGGGCGAGGTGCTGACCGAGCGCGACTTCCACCCCTTCCAGCGCGTGGGCGAGTGGACGCGCGCCGCCACCGCCGCCGCCGCCGCCACCAAGCGGCGCACCGCCACCGTCCGCCGCGCCAAGCGCGCGCGCGCGCGCACGCGCTCCACCCCGCGCCCCGCGGGCTCCAACACCGGCGAGTGGCGACGCCCCGACATCCACCGCTCGCAGCCGCCCGAGGACATCCACCGCACGCAATTCCCCAACCGGGACCCGGTGATTAAATGAGTAGACAGTAGACAGTAGTCAGTAGTCAGTAGGCTCCGCTCTACGGACGCCGCCGCTGACACTCTGACGATTCGACTGTGAAGGCTTTCTACTGACTACTGACTACTGTCTACTGTCTACTTCTTTATGCTCGAACTCGACGGACAAGCACTGACGCTCGATGAGGTCGCGCGGGTGGCGCGCGGCGAGGGTGAGGTGTCGCTCGCGGCCCCGGCGCGCGCGCGCGTGGAGGCGGCGCGGCTGACGGTCGAAAGGATCGTGGCGGAGTCGCGCGTCGTCTACGGCGTCAACACCGGCTTCGGGAAGTTGTCGGACGTGACGGTGCCGGCGGACGAGCTGCGCGAGCTGCAACTCAACCTCGTCCGCAGCCACGCGTGCGGCGTCGGCCCCCCGCTCTCCGAGGGGGAGACGCGCGCCATGATGCTGCTGCGCGCCAACGTGCTCGCCAAGGGCTTCAGCGGCGCGCGGGCGGTCGTCGTCGAGACGCTGCTCGCGATGCTCGCCCGCGGCGTGCACCCGGTCATCCCCGAGCTGGGCTCGGTCGGCGCGAGCGGCGACCGCGCGCCGCGCGCGCACCTCGCGCGCTGCTGCCGCGGCGAGGGCGAGGCCGTCTACGGGGGCGAGAGGATGCCGGGCGGCGAGGCTTTAAAGCGGGCGGGGATTGAGCCGCTGCGGCTGGAGGCCAAGGAGGGACTGGCGCTCCTGAACGGGACGCAGGCGCTGACGGCCGTGGGCGGGCTGGCGCTCGAACGCGCGCTGAGGCTGGCGCGCACGGCCGACGTCTCGGGCGCGATGTCCCTTGAAGCCCTGAAGGGCACGCCCGCCGCCTTCGACGAGCGCATCCACCTCGCGCGCCCCCACACGGGTCAGGTCGAGTCGGCCGCGCACCTGCGCGAGCTGCTCGACGACAGCGAGATACGCTCCTCGCACGTCGAGAACGACCCGCGCGTGCAGGACGCCTACTCCCTGCGCTGCATGCCGCAGGTTCACGGCGCGGCGCGCGACGCGCTCGCGCACGCGCGCTCGGCCGTCGAGATAGAGACCGGCGGCGCGACCGACAACCCGCTCGTCTTCGCCGAGACGGGCGAGGTCGTCTCGGGCGGGAACTTCCACGGCGCGCCGCTCGCCATCGCCTTCGACTACTGCTCAATCGCCCTCGTCCACCTCGGCAACATCGTCGAGCGGCGCATCGACCGCCTCGTCCACCCCGACAAGAACGAGGGGCTGCCGCCCTTCCTCACCACGCGCGCCGGGGTCGAGTCGGGCTTCATGGTGCCGCAGATCGTCGCGGTCGCGCTGCTCAACGAGTGCAAGGTGCTCGCGCACCCCGCCTCGACCGACAACCTCCCGACCGACGGCGGCAAGGAGGATCACGTCTCGATGGGGATGACGGCGGCGCTCAAGCTGCGCCGCGTCGTCGAGAACGTCGAGCGCGTCGTCGCCATCGAGCTGCTCGCCGCCGCCGAAGGTCTGGAACACCGCGCGCCGCTCAGGCCCGGCCGCGGCGCGCGCCGCGCCTACGAGACGCTGCGCTCCCACGCCCCTCGGCTCACGCGCGACCGCGCCCTCTCCGACGACATCGAGCGCGTCGCACATG
>DASVSK010000484.1:0-4027 GCA_036388135.1 Pyrinomonadaceae bacterium
GTGCTCTACGAGAGCTACAACGACGACAAGTACCGCCCGTGCCCCCTGCTCAAGAAGATGGTGTACGCCGGGCTGCACGGCCGTAAGAGCGGCCGCGGTTTCTATAACTACGAGGCATAGTGCCGGAGGGATGACAGAACCGTGAACGAAAGAAAAGAAAAGATCAAACAGTTCCTCTCGAAACTGGTGCGCAACCACGACCTTAAGGACGACGAGGACATCTTCGCCCTCGGGTTCATCAACTCGCTGGCGGCGCTCCAACTGGTGAACTTTCTGGAGAAGGAGTTCGGCGTCTCAATCGAGGACGAGGACCTCGACTTCTCCAATTTCAGCACCCTCAACAACATGGACGCGCTGCTCGAAAGCAAGCTCGCGGCCCGCGCCGAGGTGTGAGACCCATGGCGCAGCAGGCACCGAACGCAGACCCGGGCATGCGCGTCGAGCTGTCGGGCGCGCAGAGCGAGGCGCGGCTCCGGTTCCGGCGGTTCACGCAGGAGCACGTCGCGCCCCATGCAGGCGCGTGGGACCGCGAGGAGCGCGTGCCGCCCGAACTCATCGACCGCCTGCGCGAGAACGGGTACCTCGGCTCGCCGCTCCCGGCCGACGCGGGCGGCGGCGGCCTCGACGCGATCACCTACGGGCTGCTCACCGAAGAACTCGCGCGCGGGTGCTCCTCCGTGCGCTCGCTGCTCACCGTCCATGACATGGTGGCGCTCGCCATCCGGCGCTGGGGCGGCCCGGAGCTGAAGTCCAAAGTGGGGACGGCCGCCGCGCGCGGCGAGCTGCTGTGCGCGCTCGCCCTGTCCGAGCCGGAGGCCGGCAGCGACGCCGCGGGGGTTCAGACCGAGGCGCGCGCGGCCGACGGCGGCTACGTGCTGCGGGGTCGCAAGAAGTGGATAACTTACGGGCAGATCGCCGACCTGTTTCTGACGCTGACCCGCTGCGAAGGAAAGCTGACGGCCTTCCTCGTGCCGGCCGACGCCGAAGGGTTCTCGCGCCGCCCCCTGCGCGGCATCGTCGGCACGCGGGCGTCGCTCCTCGCCGAGCTGGAGTTCGACGACTGCTTCGTCCCGGCGAGTCATCTCGTGGGGAGGGTCGGCTTCGGGCTGTCGCACGTCGTCGGGAGCGCCCTCGACCACGGCCGCTACAGCGTCGCGTGGGGCGCGGTCGGGATCGCGCAGGCGTGCCTCGACGCCTGCCTCGATTACACCTCGACGCGCAGGCAGTTCGGGGTCGAGCTTTCGCAGCACCAGCTCGTGCAGCGCAAGCTGACCGACATGATTACCGACACGCGCGCGGCCCGGCTCCTGTGTTACAGGGCCGGCCACGTGAGGCAGGCCGGGGACCCCGGCGCGTCCTCCGAGACGCTCGTCGCCAAGTATTTCGCCTCGAAGGCGGCGGTGCGCGCCGCCAACAACGCCGTCCAGCTCCACGGCGCGAACGGCCTGACCGAAGACTACCCGGTCGCCCGCTACCTGCGGGACGCCAGGGTGACGGAGATCATCGAGGGCAGCACCCAAATCCAGCAGGTGACCATCGCCAGGAATCCCCCCGGGGAGCTTTAGGCGACACACCGCAACGAACCAACCGGAGACCAACCCATGACCATGCTTCAACACGACCCCGCGAACGGGACGCCCGCGGAGGAGGAGCGGAAGACGATAAAACTCCTCGTGTGGGACCTCGACAACACGCTCTGGCAGGGCACCCTGCTTGAGGGCGACGGGCTGCGCGTCCGCGAGGGCGTCGCGGAGACGCTGAAGGCCCTCGACGCGCGCGGCATACTCCACTCCGTCGCCAGCAAGAACGACCACGACCTCGCGATGGCGAAGTTGAAAGAGGTGGGGCTCGACGAGTACTTCCTCTACCCGCAGGTGAACTGGAACTCGAAGGCCGCCAACATCCGCTCCATCGTCGAGTCCATCAACATCGGCATGGACGCGGTGGCCTTCATCGACGACGAGCCTTTCGAGCTGGAGGAGGTCAAACACTCCCTGCCCGACGTGCTGACCATACGCGCGGCCGAGCTGGGGGGGCTGGCCGACCGCCCGGAGTTCAACCCGCCGTTCATCACGGACGACTCGGCGCGGCGCAGGCTGATGTACCGCGCCGACGTCGAGAGGAACCGGGCCGAGGGGGAGTTCGTCGGGCCGAGCGAGGAGTTTCTGGCGACCCTCGACATGGAGTTCACCATCGCCCCCGCGCAGCAGGAGGACTTGAAGCGCGCCGAAGAGTTGACCGTCCGGACCCACCAGCTCAACACGACCGGCTACACCTACTCGCTGGCCGAGCTGGACGCCCTGAGCCGCTCGCCCGACCACCTGCTGCTCGTCGCGACCCTCGACGACAAGTTCGGCACGTACGGGAAGATCGGCCTGTCGCTGGTCGAGAAGGGGGCCGACGTCTGGACCGTCAAGCTGTTTCTCATGTCCTGCCGCGTCATGTCGCGCGGCGTCGGCTCGGTCTTCATGAACCACATCCTGAACCTCGCGCGCGAGGCCGGCGTCCGGCTACAGGCCGAGTTCCTGTCCAACGACCGCAACCGGATGATGCTGATCACCTACAAGCTCGGCGGGTTCAAAGAGCTGAGGCGCGACGGCAAGTACATCCTCTTCGGGCACGACCTGGAGCGCCTCCCGCCGCACCCCGAGTGGCTTAAGCTGAACCTGCACAGGTGAGGCTCGGCGCGCCGGGCCTCCGCACGCTGACTGCCGAAGCCCCGGGCGGGGCTTCGCAACGTACCACTTCAGGAGATACTTATGCGCCGCACACGTCTTTCGTTCCTGCTCGCCGTCTTGTGCTGTCTCTGCGCGCCGGCCCCGGCCCGCGCGCAGGCGGGGGGCGTCCGCTACGAGCCGGTCGGCGAGCTGCGCCGCCAGGCTTTCCTCGGCGTCGCCCTGCGCTCGCCGAACGCGGACAGGGCGGGGGCGGAGGTGCGGCAGGTGGTCGACGCCGACGCGGCCGCCAGGGCCGGGCTTCGACAGGGCGACCGCATCCTCCGCGTCAACGGCACGCTCCTCGACAGCCCCGTCGCCCTCCAGCGGGCGCTCGTCTCGCTGCGCGGGGGCGACACGCCGCGTTTCGAGATCGTGCGCGGCGGGCAGCTCCTGAACTACACGGCCACGCTCCGGCCGCTGCCGCGCGAACAACTGAAGGGCGTCGAGACCGTCTACGATTCGGCCCTGACCGACCTCGGGTTCCGCGTCCGCACGATTGTCACCCGCCCGCAGAACGCGCCGGGCAAGCTGCCGGCGGTCTTCCTCGTCGGGTGGCTGAGCTGCGATTCGGTCGAGTACCCTTCCGGCCCGGGCGACGACGGCTACGCGCAACTGCTCCACGACGTCGCCACACAGTCCGGCCACGTCCTGGTTCGCATGGACAAGCCGGGCGTCGGTGACAGCGAAGGGCCGGGCTGCTCCGAGACCGACTTCCGGACAGAGCTTGCCGCATACCGCGCGGCGTTCGGCACGCTGAAGCGTTACGACTACGTGGACCCCGAGCGGGTCTTCATTCTCGGGTTGAGCAACGGGGGCGGCTTCGCCCCGCTGGTGCCGCAGGAGGAGAAGGTGCGCGGCTACGTGGTCGCGGGCGGTTGGTCGAAGACGTGGTTCGAGCACATGGTGGAACACGAACGCCGCCGCCTCACGCTCGGCGGTAAGAAGCCGGGCGAGGTCGCGGATTCGATGAGGGGCTACGCCGAGTTTTACACCGACTACCTGCGGCGCAAGATGACGCCGCGCGAGATTCTGAAATCAAAGCCCCACCTCGCCCCGCTCTGGTATGGCGGGCCGGAGCACCAGTACGGACGGCCGGCCTCCTTCTTCCACCAACTGGAAGATTTGAGCCTCGGCGCGGCCTGGGAGAAGGTGAAGGCCCCCGTGCTCGTCATGCACGGCGAGTACGACTGGATCATGAGCCGCGACGACCACCAGATGATCGCCGACATCGTCAACGGCGCTCGGCCCGGAAGCGCGACCTTCGTCGGGCTGCCGAAGACCGACCACCTTTTCATGGCCTTCGAGAGCAT
>DASVSK010000485.1:0-4066 GCA_036388135.1 Pyrinomonadaceae bacterium
GCCCCCCGCCAGGAGGATGACGTCGGCCTCCTTCAGGAACGATTGATCCTCTACCGGGAAGGAGCTGAGAATCATCCTACAGTTATGAACCCCCACGCCCGCCATGGCCGCCTCGAAGATGGAATAGTATTCGGGGGCGTCGCCGTTGGAAGCGCCCAGGTACGCGGCGCGGGGCGGGTCGCGCGTCACGAGCCGGCGGACGGAATCGAGGAAGAGATTTCCGCCGTCGCGCCAGAAGAGGAGCTGGCTGTCGGCGAAGAGATAAATCGGCTGCGGCTTCACGACCGGAACATTCAAAGTCAGGATGGACTACAGACCGATACTCTTGAAAATTAACGGATGCGCGTCATCTGACGCCAGAAGAAGCGGCCGAGCCGCGAGAAGGCGTTGCGGTCGCGGGCGGCCTGCTGCTGTTCGGGGGTGATGCCGAGCGCGGCGAGGAGCTGGGGGTTGGGCGGGGCGATGTCTTCGTCGCCGCGGCGCTCGGAGAGCCAGCGGTTGAAGGTGCGCGTGAGCGCGCGCCGCTGCTGCATCTCGGCGACGGCGGCGAAGGCCGAGCGCAGGTCTTCGGTCTCGGCGACCTCCCGGCGGTTCGCCTCGTAGTAGCCGCGCAGCGCCTTGAAAAATCTCTCCTCGCCGAGGAGCTGGCGCAGCTCGACGAACATCAGCGCGCCCTTGCTGGCGACGACGGCCGCGTACTGGAACGAGTTGCGGTACTCGCGCGCGGGGCGGTCGGCGCTCACGTCCTCGCCGCCGAAGGTGCGGTAGACCTGGTAGACGCCGCGCAGTTGGTCGTCCTGCACCTGCCGCGCGCTCTCCGGCCCGCGCACGTCCTGCACGTAGAGCAGCGCCGAGAACTGCGCGAGCGCCTCGTGCAGCACGGGCTGGCGCGCCGGGTCGCTTCCCACCGCCTCGCCCCACCACTGGCGGGCCACGCCCTGCGCGGCGGCAAACTCCAGACTGTCTTCGACGCTGGCGCGCTGCTCGCGCACCAGCTCGGGCAGAGCGCGCATCGCGGGCGAGTCGAAGTCGACGTAGAAGGCGCTGGCGATGACGGCGAGCCCCGAGAACTCGGCGCTGCCGAAGCCCGCGACGAGCGGCGCTTCGGTGACGGTGACGGTCTTCAGCGGCAGAGCGCCGAAGCGCGCGGCGTAGGTGCGCGCCGCGTCGGCCGCGACCCCGAGCACGCGACGGCCGACATTCTCGTGCTCCGCCGTGAAGACCGAGCGCACGCGCAGGTTCCCGACCTCGCGCTCCTCCGAGCGCAGGTTCCGCCCTGCGACCAGGGGGAAGCCGCGCAGGCTCTCGCCCGCGAAGAGCAGGCGGCGGCGGCCCCCCGCCGGGGCGTCGGACTTCAGCTCGCCCGCGGCGAAGAAGTTCGCGTCGCCGCCCGTGTTGACCTCGACCTCGTAGTCGGCGACGTCGGCGAAGAAGATGTCGCCGACGCTCGGCTCGACCCTGCGCCGCCAGTCGCCTTCGGGGCGCGCGGCGAGCACGGGGTAGAAGCCGCCCAGGAACATCACCCCGCGCGAGACGAAGTTGGTGTCGCGCGCGCGCCGTATCTCGCGCGTGTCGCGCATGGCCGCGCCGACCTGCTGGACGACGTGCGCGGGCAGGCTCGTCTCGTCGGCGTCTATCTCGGGAACCGCGCCCTTGAAGGCCAGCTCGACCTCGGCCGACGCGCCGGCCGCCACCGCCTCGCGCAGTTGCACGCGGAGCGTCGCGCCGTAGTCCTCGGGCGCGAAGGCGAGCGGCTGGCCGCCCGCCGTCACCGACGTCACTTCGAGGCGCGGCTCCTCCGGCGCGGACGAGTCGGCGGCGGGCGTCACGCCCGGCCTCTCGTCCTCGGCGCGCAGGTTCGGGTAGAGGTGGAAGTAGAGGACGGACGCGGCCCTGTCGTCGCGGTTCACCCAGCGCAGGCGCACGCGCCCCGTGTAGGCGCGCGCGTCGAAGTCGAGGTCGAGGCTGATGCGGTAGAGCGTGCGCGCGGCGGCCTCCGGCCTCGCCTGCTTCGGCGCGCCCGCCTGCCGCGCCGCCGAGTCGGAGGCCGCCGCCGCCGATAAGACGACGAGCACCAACGTCGCCGCGAGCGCCAGCCCGCGGCTCCGACCGACTGATAGAACACGGCCCTGCTTCATCAACTGCCTCAAAGCCCCGGACTCATCCCGGGCGGAAGCCCGACCGAACGAAAGGAGAAAGCCGAAGGGCGAAGGGCGAAAGGTAGGAAGGAGAACTGTTTTAAACTTTCGCCCTTCGCCCTTCGGCTTTCTCCTTTATTAGCGCCGGCCGCGCTCCGTGATGGTGACGGAGCGGATGCGGTCGCCGCGGACGATGCGGTCGACGACCTCCATCCCCTCGACGACGCGGCCGAAGACCGTGTAGCCACCGTCGAGGTGCGGCTGCGGCGAGTGCGTGACGAACCACTGCGAGCCGCCCGTGTCCTTGCCCGAGAGCGCCATGCCGACCGCGCCCCGCGCGTAAGGCACGGTGTTTATCTCGCAGCGTATCTGGTAGCCGGGGCCGCCGCTGCCGTCGCCGCGCGGGTCGCCGCCCTGCACGACGAAGTTGGGCACGACGCGGTGGAACAGCACGCCGTTGAAGTAGTTCCTGCGGGCGAGCTGCACGAAGTTGTCGACCGTGAGCGGCGCGTCGTCCGCCAGCAGCTCTATCGTCACCGCGCCCTTGTCGGTCGAGACGAGCGCCCGCACCGTCTTCCCCATGCGCGCGGCGGCGCGCTCGTAGTCCTCGCGGCGGTTGCGCGTGTTGACCGTCTCGACGCGCCGGGCCTGCTGCCCCCCGCCCGCGCGCTCGCGCAGGATGTCGGCCGCGCGCCGCCGGACGAGGTAGTCGGTCGTCTCAAGCGCCGAACGGATGGCGGCCTCCGCGCCCGCGCCCGTCTGCTTGGCGAGCGCGCCGAGGACGGAGAGCGCCGCGTCGTCCGTCTCGTCCTGAAGCGCGCGCGGCAGCGCCGCGACCAGCGCCCGCTCGCTCTCCGCGTCGGGCGGCAGCTCCGAGAGGATGTCGGCGGCGGCCGCGCGCGCGATGACGTCGTCGGCCGAGAGCGCCGCGCGCGCGACCGCGGCGAGGTCCGGCGGCTTGAAGGCCGCGAGCGAGCGCAGCAGGTCGGGCAGCGCCGAGGGGGGCGTGTTCGGGCTCTGGACGAGCGTGCGCAAGGCTATCTGCGCGTCGGCCTGGAGGCTGACGACGCTGTTGCCGACCTGCGCGCTCGTCACGCCCGCCATCTCGCCGAGGCCCTGCGCCACGGCCGAGACCTTCTGCCACGTCACGGACGCGTCCCTCTGCCGCGAGACGCGCGTGACCAGGTCTGCGACGCCGCGGTCGCGCAGGTACTGCGACGGGGCGACGCGCGCGAGCGCCGTCTCGACCTCGGGCGCGGTGACGCCCGCGTCGCGCATCGCGCGCAGGAGCGTCAACGTGCGCTCGTCGTTCGAGTTCTGGCGCACGCGCCCGAGCGCGGTCGCCACCTCCAGCAGCTCGTTCACCTCCGGCGGGTTCGCCGCCCCGCCGACGCGCGCCGACTTGTAGGCGGCGAACAACTCCCCGCCGCGGCGCACGAGCGGGTCGGCGGCGCGCGCGTCCTTCAACTGCGCGAGCGCGCGGACGGCGCTCACGCGGACTCGCTGGTCGGCGTCGGTCGCGGCCTGCCGCGCGAGCGCGTCGAAGGCGGCGGCGTCCTCGGCCGCGCCCAGCACACGCGCGGCGTTGGCGCGCGCGACCGCGTCGGCGTCCGCGGCGAGTATCGCGCGCACTCGTTCGAGCGACTCTTTCGCACGCATGCGCGCCAGCGCGTTGAGGGCGTCGGCGCGCGCGCGCGCGTCCGCCGAGTTGAGGAAGAGCGCGACCGTGCGCGCGCCGCCCTCGGGCCGCGCGCGCAGCATCGCCGTCAGGCCGTTGAGGACGAGCGCGCGGTTGGGCTTCGCCAGCCTGTGCTCGGCCGCGAGCGTGGCGGCGAGCGCGTCGCCGATCCTTCTCTTAACGTCGGCGCGCGCCTCCGGGAGCGCCGCCGCTATCTTGCCGAGCGCCTCGACGGCGCGCGCGCGCACCT
>DASVSK010000486.1:0-3766 GCA_036388135.1 Pyrinomonadaceae bacterium
AGCCGCGTCTCCGCGTCCACGCGGTTAATAGTTCTTCAGTCCTGCTCGTCTTCGCCGGTCGCGGTGGGCGCGCGCCGCGGGGCGTCGGGCGCGCGGCCGACGCCGAGCGAGTCGTAGTTGAGCGCGGCGTTGAAGAGGAGGAAGAACGCACCCTGCGTCTGGTGCCGCCACATCGGGTTGGTGGCGAAGAGCAGTATGTGCCCGCGCCCGACCGGCACGTCGACGACGGCCGGCGCGTTCGCCAGCTCCGACCCGCCCGCGAGCATGCCGCTCACCAGGAGGTTCTTCTCGTCCGACGCGAAGCGCAGCACGACGCGCGGACGTTGCGCGGGCGGCGTGTAGAAGGGGCTCCGCTGCTGCTGCCGCTGCTCGTCCGTGAGCGGCGGCTCCTCGCCCGGCCGCGGCGTCGGACGCGGCGGCGCGGGCGCGGCCTGCGGCATCGCCTGCACCACGTCCGGGTCGGTCAGTGAGCCGCGACCCGAAGGACGCCCCGCACCGCCCGCGCCCGGCCCGCCCTCGCCGCCTCCGCCGCCGCCCGCGCCCGCCACCTGGAAGACCGGCGTCTGGTTGAAGTAGAGCGGGAGCGTCTCGCCGTAGCCGTACGCGACGGGGCTGCGGCGGTCGGCGAAGGTCGCGTTGAAGATGGAGCCGCGCGCCTGCAACTGCCGCGTCTCCTGCACCGAGACGCCCGAGACCATCCCGTAGTCGATGGGGATGCGCGCGTTCGACGTGACGGCGACGAAGAGCCCGCCCTCCTCGACGAACCTTTGCAGGTGGTGGAGCCCGACGAGCCCCATCCCGCCGCGCATGTCGTCAGTCTGGTCGGGCGACGTGCCGAAGTTCGGCGTCAGCTCCGAACGCTTCCACGGTATCGGGTCGCCGCGCATCGGCAGGCCGCCCACGACCTGCTGCGCCGAGCCGCCGACCGGCGGGTAGATGATGACGTCGAAGCGCTCGCGCAGGTTCGCCGTGTCGCGCAGGACGTGGTCGGAGATGTACGTGTAGGGAATCTTGTAGCGGTCGAACTCGATGCGGTACCAGCCCTCGTTCTGCGTGTTGATCCAACTGTGGACGATGGCAATGCGAGGCACGCCCATCTCGTGCGTCTTCACCGCCGGGGGCTTGTCGAGCGCGTGCGCGGTCAGCCCCAGCTCGGTGACGGCCGCCTCCAGCCTCTGCCGCAAATCCGCCGGGTTGCCCTCCGCCCGGATGACGAACGAGCCGGCGTTGAACTGGCGTTCGCCGACCTTGAAAGCCTCCTCGGCCGCCGCCATCTTCACGTCCTTCAGACGGAAGCGGAGCGTGGCGAGCGTGTTGTCGGCGTTGTGGTTGATGACGTAGGCCGCGCCCGAGCCGACGACGCGCCCGCGCACCGCGGCGTCCGACGTGAGCAAGGTCATCGGCGTTTGCAGGACGGCGCGGTCGGTGACGCGCACCGTCCTGATGTTGCGCATCGCGCCGAGCGTCCAGCCGGTGTCGTCGTAGGGGCGCGGGTCGTTGACGTTGTAATACTGCGTGTCCAGAAGCATGTCGGCCATGCGCGAGTAGGGCTGATCCATGCGGACGACGTAGGAGCCCGCGCCGTACTTCTGGTCTTTGACCGTGAAATCATTCTTCGCCGCGTGAACCTCGACGCCCATCAGGCGGAGCAGGTTGACCGCGTCGGCGACCTCCACGGGGCGCGGGTTGTCGGCCGGGATGACGTAGGCCGCGGGCCCCTCGTTGGTCGCCTTCGCCACGGAGCGCCTGCTCTTCAGGTAGAAGTTCTGTAGGAACCGCTCCTTGTTCTGCGAGACGAAGTGCATGGCGAAGAGCAGCGCCGACTGCTGCATGTTGACGTTGTTGCGCAGAGACCAGCGGACGCGCGGCAGCGGCGGGTTCGGCCGGTACCAGTCGCGCTGCGACTGCGCGGCGACCGTCCTGTCCATCGTGTCGGCCCCGCCGTTGCCGAACGTCTCGTAGAAGCGCCCGACGGCGTTGTGGCCGTTGGCGACGTAGAACATGTAGTTGGGAGCCCAGCCGTCGTAGAAGCCGTGCGTCCAGACGCCGGGCACGCCGCGCTTCGTCATCTCCTCGACCTCGTGGTAGGCGAGCAGTTGCCACTCGTCGACCACTATCGGGTCGAGCCAGGCGTTGTAGGGCCCCGTCCCCGTCGAGGTGTAGAGGAAGGGCACCGACTCGTGCAGGTCGTGGAGTATCTGCGGACGCCACTCCAGGAACGTCTTCATCATGTTGCGCGTGAGGGCGAGCGCCATGCCGAGGCCGTCGCGGTTGTTGTCGTGCGCGACGTACTTGCCCCAGTAGACGAGCGGCGGCACGGCCTTGCCGGGGTTGGCCGTGCGGTAGTTGTAGAGGTCGACCATCTTGTCGCGCCCGTCGACTTCCAGCACCGGCGTGATGAGCACGACGACGTTTTTGCGTATGTCGCGGATGAAGGGCGACTCCTCGACGGCGAGCCGGTAGGCCATCTCCATCAGCATCTCGGGCGAGCCGGTCTCGGGCGAGTGGATGGAGCCCGAGGCCCAGTAGAAGACCTTGCCCTCGCCGACGAGCCGCTGCGCCTCGGCGTCGGAGAGCCCGCGCGGGTCGGCGAGGCGCGCCGTGATCTCCTTGTAGCGGTCGAGCCGGGCCATCGCCGCCTCGTCGCCGACCGCGACCAGAATCTGCTCGCGCCCCTCCTCGCTCTTCTCCGGCGCGTCGAAGACCTTGACGCGCGGGCTCGTCCGCGCCAGCTCGCGGAAGTAGCGGTGGACGTCCTTCGTGTGGGTGAGTTTGCCGGGCGCGCCGACGACGTAGCCGAGCACCCTGTCGGGCGACGGCACGCTCGCCGAGGCGGGGAGGTGGTCGACCAGCTCCGTCAGAAAATACTTCTCGGTCGTGTACTCGCGTATCTTCGCGCCGTAGTCTTCGTTCGCGGCGTTCGCGGCGGGCGACGCCGCCGCCGCGGGCCTCTGCGGTCGCGCGGACTTTTGCGCCGCTGTCCCTTGTGCGGAGGCGCGGCGCTCGGCCGTGTGGAGCGCGAGGGCGCAGGCGCAGGCGAGCGCCAGTGCGCAGAAGAAGAGCCGCCTTCCGGCGGGCGTGCCTCCGAGGGTCATGTTCTCCTCCGTAAGCTGTCTGCTGTTTGATTTCCGATGGCGTGCGCCACGCATGTTACGGGGAAGGGGCGCGGTAGTAAAGGGCGCGCCGGTCTCTTCGTCCCGCCCCGACGAAGTGCCACGCCCGCGGGGCGGGTGTTACAATTGCCGTCCTTTTAGACGGGCGAGCCGGGCAATAAACCGAATCACAGGGCCGACGGCCGCGGCCCCCGCCCGCCCGAGACAGAGATGAAGAGACTGAGTCTAAAGCCGCTCCTCCTGCTCGCGTGCGCGGTCTGCTGCGCGCGGGGCGCGGCGGCGCAGGAGCCCTGCCGGCTCGAACGCGCGGTGGCACCCGACTACGGCGGGGTGGCGCTCGGGATGACGGCGGAAGAGCTGGCGGGGATGTTCCCCGGCTCGGACGAGTTGCGGCGCGCGACGGGCGCGGGCGCGCAGCCGTTCGTGGCCTCGCTGGGGATGCTGGAGCTGGGCATCAGGCGCGAGCATTTCGCGGACGCGGCTGAGCTGGTGCTCACCTTCCTCGGCGGCCGCCTCCGGCGCATCGACGTGCGCTACCGGCGTCCCGCGTACTGGAAGGGCGTCAAGGAGTTCTCCGAGCACGCGTCGAAGCGGCTGGCCGTCCCCGCCGACTCGTGGGGCGAGCCCTCTTCCGACCCCGAGAAGCAGTCGCG
>DASVSK010000487.1:0-4616 GCA_036388135.1 Pyrinomonadaceae bacterium
TCGGGCATGATGAGGTGACGGCTGTAGCGCGCGACCTCGTCGTTCGAGAGCGCGGGGAGCGCGCCCGCTTCCGCCGCGGCCGCGCGGCCGGCCTCCGCCTCGGTCGCCGCGCCGCCCGCGATGGCCGGGATGATGGAGACGGTGTCGCCGTCCCTCACCGGCGTGTCGAGCCTCTGCGCGTGGCGTATGTCCTCGTCGTTGACGTAGACGTTGACGAAGTTGCGGAGCGCGTTCTGCTCGCCGTAGAGGTGGCGGCGCAGCTCAGCGTGCTCGCCCGTCACGCGGTCGAGCGCCTCGCCCACGGTCGCCGCCTCCACCGAGACCTCCGCGCGGTCGCCCGCGAACTGCCTCAGCGCCGTCGGTATGAAAACTGTAACCGCCATGTTCTTAAAACTCCTTCGGGTTCACTTCTTCCGCCCCACTCGCCTCGTCGACGGCCGACGGGTCGGGCAGCGGCGCGCCGGGCGGCACGACCCACGTCTCGATCTCTGCGCCCCACTGCCCTTCGCGCGGCGGGACGACCATGACGATGAGCCTGTGTTCGCCGACGCCGTTCTTCTTCAGCTCAGCCTTCCACTTCTCCGGGAGCTGCGTCAGGTCGAGGCCGGGCGGTTCGGCCCGGTCTGCCGGCGAGTCGAGGTCTGCGTCCTCTAACTCTGCCGGCGCGAGGCGGACGATGAGGCAGCCCGTCAACTGCCCGTCCGCCTTGAGCACGTCCGCGAGCCCCTTGAAGGCCCAGCGCTCGCCGTCTGCGTCCTTCAACTGGTAGTTGCCCAGCGAGGCTACCTTTACGCTCCGCTCCGGCCTGCGCTCGCGCGCCTCTTTCGCCGGGGGCGGCGCGTCGGGCGGGAGAATCCAGAGCCCCACCTTCGCCTCTTCGGCGTACCCGCCGAAGATTACCTTCACCCTTCCGGCCGCGACGCCGTTCTCCCGCAGCGTCCCGACCTCCCGCTCGGCGATGCGACGCCACGCCCCCGGCGCGCTCTCCGCGCCGTTGTAGGCGACCACGTAGGCGAGCGTCTTCTCGCGGCGGCGCATCAGGTCGGAGAGGCCGACCAGCGCCACCTCCGTCGAGCTGCCCCACCCCTCACCCTCGCCCTCGCTCAAGCCGTCCCACGACTCGAACTCTGCGTACTTACCCTCGGCCTCCGTGTCGGGCTTGTAAATCGACTTGGGCGGCGGCTCCGCGCGCTGCGGCACGAGCCAGAGTTCGGTCAAAAGCTCCTGCATGCTCCCGGAGAGCCCGCCGTAGACCGCCTCGACGCGCGACTCCTCGATGCCGCGCGTGGTGATGAGGTAGCCCCTGGTCGCCTCTATCGCGCGACGCGCGAACTGGCCGCCAGGCCCGCCCGGCCCGTAGACTACAACGTAGCCCGACGCGTCGGGCTCGTTCTGCAGTTCGATGGCGAAGTTGTCAAGGTGCGCGCCGGCGTTGCAGGAGGTGAACAGGTTCACGTAATCGCTGACCTTGCGCGGGCGCGGCTCCTGCGTGGCGGACTGCGCCCGGGCCGGCGCGGCGCACGCCAGCGCCAGCGCCGAGCAGAGCACGACGGCGAGACGGCGGCCGAAGGTGACTTTATGTTTCAAGGCTCTTCCCACGTCGAGACCTCCTCCTCGTTGAAGCGCGAGCGGTCGGCCTCAAGCTCCCACGAGCGCAGCTCAACCGCCTTCCCCTCCCGTACCGAGACGACGACGTAAGACATCGTCGGCCAGGGGGCGAGGTGTTCGAGGTCGTACTGCGAAGGCACGGCCGGGTGGTCGGGGTGCGAGTGGTAGTTGCCCACGACGCCCAAGCCCCGCGCCGCGTGGAGCCGCTCGGCGCGCGCGTATTCGAGCGGCTCAATCGCCATCCGGTGGTGGCGCTCGGCCTCCTCCGAGAAGATGTTCGCCACGGGGTAGGTCTCGTGGATTTCGCGCGTGCGGCCGCCGTCGACGATGCGCCCGACGAGCAGGCCGCAGCACTCGCGCGGGTACTCGCGCTCCGCGTGCCGCTCGATCTCTTCCAGAAGCCGCGCGCCCAGTCTGATCAAACGCCCTCCTCCCAGAACTCCTCGCTCAGGTAGCGCCCGCCGCCGTCGCACAGGACGGTGACGACGACCGAGCCCTCCCGGAGCCCGCGGGCGTACAGGAGCGCCGCCGCCGCGTTCGCGCCCGAGCTGACGCCGACGAACAGCCCCTCTTCGAGCGCGAGGCGTCGCGCCATCGCCTGCGCCGCCTCGGTCGAGATTTCGACACGCTCGTCGGCGAGCCGCGCGTCGAAGATGCCGGGCACGATTGTGGTCTCGACGTGTCGCATGCCTTCTAGCCCGTGGAGCGGCGAGTCGGGCTGCATCAGCACGGCACGCAGGCCCGGGTTCAGCTCGCGCAGGCGGCGCACCGTACCCGTGAACGTCCCCGAGGTGCCGACGCCCGCGAGGAAGTGCGTGACGCGCCCGCCCGTCTGCGCCCAGATTTCCGGCGCGGTGCCGTCGTAGTGCGCGCGCCAGTTCGCGGGGTTGTCGTACTGGTTCGGGTAGAAGTACCGCTCGGGCTCCTCGGCCGCGAGCCGCTGCGCGAGTCGCTGCGGGCCGTCGAGCCCCTCGCGCGGGTCGGTCTCCAGAAGCTCCGCGCCGTGGAGGCGGAGCGTGCGCTTGCGCTCGAAGTTGGCGTTGCTCGGCAGGCACAGGCGCACACGGTAGCCGCGCGCCGCGCCGATCATCGCGTAGGCGATGCCGGTGTTGCCGCTCGTCGCGTCGAGGATGACCTTGCCGGGCGTGAGCCGCCCCGTCTGCTCGCCGTCGAGAATCATGGCGAGCGCCGCGCGGTCCTTGACCGAGCCGCCGGGGTTCAGGTGCTCCGCCTTCGCGTAAACTTCGACGCCGCGTGGCAGCCCCGACGCGACGCGCCCGAGGCGCAGCAGCGGCGTCCCGCCGACGTTCTCAAGCAGCCCCGTCACGCCCTTGCTCAAATCAGGCCCCGCCTTCGCTTCACTTCTGGCCCAGGTCGCGCTTCGACAGGTACCAGTCGGTGACCTCGTTCTTCGACCTGAACTCGTCCTCCATCCGCTTCGAGGCGTCGTCGACGGTCTGCGGCGGCGGGACGACCACCTTGTCGCCCTTCTGCCAGTTGGCCGGCGTGGCGCAGGCGTTCTCGTCGGCGGTCTGGAGCCCGTCGAGCGCGCGCAGGACCTCGTCGATGTTGCGCCCCAGAGACATCGGGTAATAGATGAGCGCGCGCACCTTCTGCTGGGGGTCGATGATGAAGACGGCGCGCACGGTCGCCGTCTCGGACGCGCCGGGGTGGATGAGCCCGTACTTCTGCGCCACACGGGTGTCGAGGTCGGCGACGACGGGGAAGTCGATCTTGACGCCGAAGTGCCCCTCGATGTTCCGAATCCACGCGATGTGCGCCGGGACGGAGTCGACCGAGAGGCCGACGAGCTGCGCGCCGCGCCCCTTGAACTCCTCGGAGCGGCGCGCGAACTCGACGAACTCCGTGGTGCAGACGGGCGTGAAGTCCGCCGGGTGCGAAAAGAGCACGACCCACTTGCCCTTGTAGTCGGAAAGCTTCAAGGGCCCTTGCGTGGACTTGGCCTCGAAGTCCGGGGCCTGGTCGTTGATGCGGGGGAGACTGTTCGAGGTCTCCTGCGTCGCTGCTGTGCTCATAACTGAACTCCTCTTTAAGGGTGTGTGATTGGTAAAACCATTCCCT
Organism: Pyrinomonadaceae bacterium; assembly: GCA_036388135.1. Classification (GTDB taxonomy): domain Bacteria; phylum Acidobacteriota; class Blastocatellia; order Pyrinomonadales; family Pyrinomonadaceae; genus QHXN01. The sequence goes on from DASVSK010000487.1 coordinate 3,691, forward strand.
GCTCGAAATCATCCCGGCGGCGGAAGCCGCCATCCCTTCAAACCTGCGCGTGAATTTTGCTTGCGGCAAGCTTACACCAAATCTGCGGCATTTCAACCGCCCGCGCGCTGATGAAAACTGCCGCGGCAACTTGATGCACCGCCGCGTTTTTTGCCGCCGCCCCGCGCCCGCACGATTTAGTGCATGGAGCGCCGCCTTTAACTCAACTCGTCTGAACGGGGGTCGGGCGGGGGCTGGCTTTTCGATCCGAAATCCGCTAAATACAGTGCTGCTAACAGAATTCCGCCCAGCACAGCCAGTGGCACACACGTTGCTTTTCTTACCAGCGGCGGCCGACCGAGCCTTCGGATGCGAGGCGGCACGCCGATTGAGGAAGGATTTGAAGAAGATGACAAAGGCCAAAAGTTTTGCCCGACGGGCGACGGTTCTCTTCGCCTTATTAGCGCTGACGCTCGGCACCTCCGTGCCGGCGGCCTCGGCGCAGCGCCGGAGCACTCGGCGCAGGACGCCCGTGAGACGGGTGACGACCCCGCCGGTGCGCTACTACACGGTGCCGGCCGAGACGGTCATCCGCGTCCGCATGGACACCGAGCTGAATTCGAGGACGGCGCGCGTCGGCGACCGCTTCTCGACGACGGTGACTGAGCCGGTCTACGGCGGCACAAGCGGGGTGGACGTGGTTCCGGTCGGCAGCAAGCTCTGGGGCCGCGTCACTTCGGTGACCCGCGCGCAGAGGCGCAAGCCCGGCAGCATCACGGTCGGCTTTAACCAGGTCGAGCTGCCGAACGGCGGGCGACACGTAATCAACGGCTCGCTCTCAAGCCTTCAGGCCGACGACGTGAACTCCGACAACGAGGGCACGGTCTCGGGGCGCGGCAACCGCAAGCGTGACGCGGTCTTCATCGGCGGCGGCGCGGTCGGCGGCG